>JBGCFJ010000851.1:0-8861 GCA_045106885.1 Saprospiraceae bacterium | reverse complement strand
GTCACAATTTCTAATTCACCGTCAATTTCTCCTCCTGGTATAATAAATTCAAAGGACTCTACTACATTTGCACCTTTCATATAGCACCAAACATTCATAGTGTAAGCCGTATAAATTCTGTCCTTTTTGGGACTCCAATATGATTTTGCGGCTACTGCTTTAGCAATAGTTACCTGACTAGATGACTTAATACGGTCATAGAGTTGAATGGGCAAAACAGTTGCAAATAATTGTTGGGAAATAATTAAGAGTAGATAAATTAAGGTCGCTTTGTTAATGATTTTTCTCATGCGTAATCTTATTCAAATGGATTTTGTATTTATTTTGCAGAAGGGGAGGTTTTAGTAATAGACTTAACAGTTAGAGAGAAAGAGCAATTGGAAGTTACCGTTTTTATTTTTGTAAGAATAAGCATCAATTTACAAGAATTATTTATCTTAAAAAGAATTCAGAATGTAAAATATGTGACAGGGTGAATTGTATGTCTGTAGAGGTAATGAAAAGGGGTGTTTGGGCTACCCTTCTAACGTTGTAAACTACTAAATAAATTTTTCTGGATTTGTAGCAGTTAAAAAAAACATAAGTGACTGATTATCAATTTAATAATTTTAATTTGTCGTAATTTTTGAGTATTGGAATTAATTGTTTTTTTACTAAATTTACAACCTTAGAAGAGTAGCCAGTGTTTGGATTAAGTGTTTGGTGTTGTGATGTTTATAATTGTAATATTTAATATATTGTAATTTGTTTTGGAGGTTAAAAAATAGGAATATTGTAGCTTTGTGACGGAATAACGGAATTGAAAAAAAATTCTTGCGTAAAATTATGGTCTATTGGTTAATGTTCCATTCTTGCAAGTAGGAGTTGGATTATTCTTCAAAGAAAAGTAAATTTTAGTATTTTTAGTTTGTTCTGCGATGTTAACCATAGCTTGGTAAGTGTGTTTATAGGCTTCTATAGGGGCTAAGATATTAAATTGCCTAAATCGCCAAAATGCAGTAGCGGTCGCTGCATAAACAATAAAATCTTTCAGGTAATTCCTTTCCAGTGGAATAAGTGGTGAAGTTGATTGATACCCTTGAATCAATAACGCAGCTTTTGCCCAATTAATTAATCCATTTACTTGGCAAAGTCCAATAATAGCCATGCCCAAATCATAGATTCGATAATAATAACAAGCCTCCTCGAAGTCCATAATAATCGGCGTTTCATTGGCGGAAATGACGACATTACTATCGAAAACATCCCCGTGAATTAATGCTTTTGGTAAGTCAGGATGTAGTTTACTAAGGATATTTTGATGTTGAGTATTTAGCCACTCAACGAATGGATGTTTTATTTTTTGTTCGGTAAGCTGTGGAAAAACTTGTTGTCCGTAAGAATATTTCTTTGGTAAATATTCGGGTGCAGGAATAAGATGCAACTGCGCAATACTATTGCCAATTTTAATTAATAAATCATTTGCTATATTTTCCTCAACCCGACCTTCAATATAACTTTTAAAAAGAATGGGTTTGTCTTGATGAAAACTGAGTAATGCTCCTTTTTGATTAGGAATAATCTTAGTAGTATCAAATTGATGATGTTCAAGATGCTTTAACAACTTTGCAAGTGTAGTCGTTTCTGCTATTGTTTTTCGTTCACAAATGGTTAAAACGTAATGCCCTTTATTTGTTTTTAAATAATGATTGGTGTTTTCCGCACCACCATGAAGGATTTTCGAATGTTGTAGAATGCCTATATCAAATTGAGTGATAAGCTGACGAATAGTTTCATCGTTTAGTTTTGTATATAATGCCAATTTGATAGTTTTTAATAAAATTACCTTTGTAAGCTTAGTCCTAATCTAATGCCAGCAGATACTTGATTAATAGGCGTCGCATTAGTTGCGTCTACTATGGTCGTTGGGTCAACAATAAAGAGGTCTTCTTGTAAGCCTTCCCATTCTGCGTTAAAATAACGTTGGTAACGGACAAAAGGGCTAATGGTGACATAATCGTTAATACCAATTTCTACCCCTAGCCCAAATCCGACTTTAAAAACGGTTCCATTATCTTCAGAAATAATTGTATTTTCTTCCTCCATTTCAGCTTGAAAGAAACTTGCGCCAGTTATGAATTCTGCAAATAATCCTTTTTCTAAAAATCCTGCTTCTCTAGAAAAAGTAGGACAATCACAATCTGCTTCTAGACTTAAAAAGAATATTTTACCACTAAGACTTACATCATTCTTCCTTAGTTTGAATTGGCGATTTTCTAGACTAGTCGTTGCATTATTCGTTCCAGCATTTAAGTGAAACTGAATTCTATAATTGTCAAAACCTGCAATTTTTAAATCTACGGCTTGTCCAAATCCACTTTTTAGTAATTGTTCATTACTTCTAAGTCCAAAAATGGTCGTTTCCCAATTTGAAAGACTTTGGGTAAAATAAGTACCACTTATTCCGCCTTGTAGTTGAGCAAAAGAGATATTGGTGTAGAAAAGCATAGAAAAGACAAAGAAAATAAATCGCATATATACTAGATATTTTTAAAAAAGAGGAATAGGAAAAGCTGTTTGATTTTTCCTACTCCTTTAGTGTTGTCAAGATGAATAAAGTTACAAAACGAAAAAAAATAAACTTTAATATCCGACAACTAACAAAGTATCTAATTTGGCTTCCATTTGCATCACTTTTCTTATTTTCTCTTGGTCGCTTATTTTGGATTTACTATTTTTTCTACGATTCCATTTAACCAATAAAACAGGCACTTCTTTAGGCGTAAGATTGCTGTCTTGTTGGATAAAATTGGTTTGCTGAAAGTCTTTGGCAAAACCGATGGCATCAATCAATGGATAAGTAATTCTAGTTTTGGTAAAAATATCATTAAGAACAACCTTGTTTTGTAGACTATCTACTTCTTGCTCTAATTGGTAAATTTTTAATTCCCGTTCCGCTTGAATTTTTTGTAAGTTGTCAATTTGAGAAACCATACCTTCTTTAAAACCACCCACTTCGTTCTTTAATCGTTGAATTTCTTCAAAAGGAATTTCTCTGCTCTGATAAGTAGAAATGACTACTTCTCTACCCAATATTTTGTCTAAAGCTTGGTCGCAAGAGTCTATTTTTGTTTGAGCCACAGGTAGCCCAATTAGCTGAATATCAATATAATAAATAGAATCAGTTTTTCTCGGTTCCCAATCGGCAATAGCCGTGTCATTGTCTTCAAAATGAGTTTCTATAAATTTTTCAATTGCTTGTTCTTCTCTTAATTCCAATAAGGCTTTTCTCAGTAGAAGAATTGCAGGGAGTAAAATAATGGCAGAGAAAAGTATCATTACAATTGTATTCCTCCGACGTTCTTTTGGATTTGGATATTCTTTATATCTAAAGCCCAACAAACGAATAACGATATAAGTAGAAGCTGCAATGAAAAAGGAATTCAGAAAGAATAAATAGAAGGCATTTAAGAAGAAATCGAGTTCTCCTTTTGCCAATCCATATCCAGCTACGCATAAGGGAGGCATTAATGCAGTAGCAATAGCCACACCCGGTATAGCGTTTGATTTGTCTTTTCGAGTAATAGAAATAATACCTGCTGTTCCTCCAAAAATGGCAACTAAGCCATCTAATAAATTGGGGGCTGTTCGACCTTTAATCTCATCAGTTAATGCACCAAAAGGGGTGATTTTGAAATATAAATAACTGGTTATTAGTGCAATAGCTAAAGCTAAGAAGAAATGTTGTAGCGAAATAAATAAAGTCTCTTTATCGTTTATTCCAAATCCTAGACCAACGCCTAAGATAGGAGACATTAGAGGGGAGATTAACATGGCGCCAATAATGACGGCAGGAGAATTTAAATCCAATCCCAAAGAGGCCACCATAATAGAACACATTAATAGGACAGCATTTGCCCCCTTCATTTCCTTATTATTGATGATATTAATAATAGAGCCTCTCTCGTCCATTCCATCTTTTAAATCGAATAGGTCTTCAAAGAAATCCTTAAATTCTTGAAATAACTCACTAATTGATTTATGGTGCCATTTAGTGGCGCTTGTTTCATTTTTGCTCGATATTGGCTTACTTTCTGGCATTGATAATGCTATTTAATTGTTTCTGTTTGAAAAATTATTGCGTAAATTTACAATGTGTGGGTTAAAAAACAAGCCATTTTATCAAAACTAAATAAGAATACTATGAAGACCGTCTATTTTATTCGACATGCTAAATCAAGTTGGAGTGATATGTCCCTAAGAGATTTTGATAGACCCTTAAACAAACGAGGAACAAGAGACGCACCTTTTATGGCGGCAAAATTACTAGAATTTGGTGTCAAACCAGATGCGATTATTTCGAGTCCAGCTAATCGAGCCATTACGACGGCCACTCATTTTGCGAAAGCATTGGATATTTTGCCTACCAATATCCTTCAAAAGCCAGAAATTTATCATGCTTATGCCACAACTATTTTAGAAGTTATACAAGCGCAGTCTAATGATGTGAATACCATTTTAATTTTTGGGCACAATCCTGGTTTCACCATGATTGCCAATATGTTCAAAGGTGGCGCACACATTGATAATGTGCCAACTTGCGGTATTGTGAAGGTGGTTGCTGAAAAAAAGAAATGGTCAAATTTTACGCCTAAAAATGGGATGGTCAAGGAATTTCATTTCCCAAAACAATATTTTGATTAAAAGTAACAATGTAGCAAAGGGCATTGGGCTTGGGGCAAAGGGAAGACGTATTTGTATTTGAAAGATTTTCTCTTAGACTTGTTACCCTTTGAAAATGACTATATGAAATTTAGATTTTTTTGATAGTTTTCTTTAAAAATTTATTGAATAGTCCTTCTATTGAAGATATTTTCAGATGGTTATCATTTAAAGGGTAACAAGTCTATTGTCAACCTTAACATTTATCAGTTATCTGCTACTTTATACAGCTCTGCCCTTTGCACTAAGCCCTTTGCTAAATAATTTTGATAAAAAAATAAAGAGAGTTGACTTATTTTTATAAATTTAACCTTTATTCAATAAGGGGTTGACGATGCGTAGATAAATTCTAAGCCCTTTGCCCTTCGCAAAATAAAATTATGAAAAACCTAAATAGAAGAAAATTTCTTAGGAATACCGCATACTCTGGAGCTGGATTAGCGGTCGGTTCTACCTTAACTAATTGTGCAACCACTAAACCTGTCCCTGCTTCTGGAGGGCAATATATGGGAGGATTTGGTGCGCCAAAATTAGAAACCGTCCGAGCAGCGTTTATTGGTGTAGGTTATAGAGGCCCCAATCATTTACGATTTTTAGCTAAATTAGCTGGTTTTGAAGTCGTCGGTATTTCAGATTTATATGAAGACAATGTAAAAAAAGAAGTGAAATTCTGTCAAGAAGTTGGGGCAGGGCAGCGACACCAAAAAATAGGGGAATATTGGGGGGGAGAAGATAAGTGGCGGCTAATGCTAGATGAGGTCAAGCCAGATGTAGTATTTGTTTGTACCAACTGGAAAAATCATGCCCCAATGGTGATTGAAGCCATGAAAAAAGGAGCACATGCCTTCGTAGAAGTACCAATGGCTTTGACCATCGAAGAAATGTGGGAAATTGTCAATACTTCGGAGCAAACTCAGAAGCATTGCATGATGATGGAAAATGTGAATTATGGTAGAGATGAATTGATGTATTTAAATATGTGTCAAAAAGGAGTCATCGGAGAATTATTACATGCAGAAGCCGCTTATATCCACGAATTGAGAGGACAAATGGAAAATGTAGACAGAGGAACGGGTTTTTGGAGAACGCATCACTATGCGAATAGAAACGGAAATTTATACCCAACCCATGGTTTAGGACCTGTTGCCCAATACATGAACTTGGCTAGACAAGATGATAATTTTGGTTCAATTGTTTCTTTTTCTACCCCTGCTAGAGGTCGAAAATTATATGCGGAGAAAAATTATCCTGCCGACCATAAATGGAATAAATTAGATTTTAAAGGAGGTGATTTAAATACGTCCATTATTAAAACAACGATGGGGCGAACGATTATGATACAGTGGGATGAAACGAGTCCAAGACCTTATTCTCGTCATAATTTGGTACAAGGCACTAAAGGCGCTTTGGCTGGTTTTCCAACCAGAATTGCGATAGAGGGTGGGGTAGAAGGAATTGCTAAGAGCCACCATTCTTGGATTCAAGGAGATGATTTAGCGGCACTTTACGAAAAATATGACCATCCTTTATACAAACGAGTGGTAGAAACTTCTAAAGGGAGTGGACATGGTGGAATGGACGGAATCATGGCATACCGTATTTTAGAGTGCTTGCAAAAAGGCTTGCCTTTAGACCAAAACGTTTACGAAGGTTGTTTTTGGAGTGCAGTTTCGCCTTTGAGTGAGACTTCTGTTGCCCAAGGCGGAATGCCACAAGCTTTCCCTGATTTTACTAGAGGACAGTGGAAAAATACTGCGCCTTTGGCGATTATTTCTTGATTAGGAAGTGCTTCCAGAACTCCAAGTTCTACCCATTACCCACAGAATAGTTTTTAATAGTGCCGAAGCTACGCTCCTTTGAAAAAAGAACTCAAAATAACACTTTTACAGACAGTGTCGGAGCGATGCTCCTTTAAAAATATCCAAAGAGCATCGCTCTGCCACCGTCTGTAGCAGAATGATGCTAAAAATGCATCAAAGGTGCGTAGCTTCGACCCCATTGTGCCATTTCATTCTGTAGGTAATCAATAGAACTCCAAGTTCTGGAAGCACTAAAATCCCTAAGAATAAAGTATTATTTTAGAGCTTGTTGGGGATTTGTTTTTGGAGATAAAAAAGATTTATTTTTTGTTCTGATAAGGTCAAATTTTTAGTAATAGCCGTAGTTATTGCTAGGAAATTTGATGAAATCAGGGCAAAAAGACGCTTTTTTAGCCTAAAAGATAAATTCCCAACAAGTTCTTAAGTAGTTTGTCTTTTTTTCAACCTTCTTCTAAAAAATAAAGCAAACAACAAAAGTCCTAAACCAATTAACCAAGGTTTAATGGCGTTGATTATTTTGCGCTTGAACTTATTTTCGACCTCCTTCACCGCTTCATACCCATCAAACATATCAAGGACTGCATATTTTTTGGTATAATCCATATAATGACTCATCATTTCTTTAAAGACAGCAGGTTGAGTTTTAGCTAAATCTTTAGTTTCTCCAGGGTCATTTTCAAGATTATAGAGTCGCCAAATACCATCGCCATAGGGTTTTCCATTTTTAACCAATTTCATCCCGCCTTTAAATAAGGCAGATTGTCCAGCAGCTTCCATACCAATAGGTTCATCAGCTGAATAAACACTATCCGTTTGATTATTAATAAGTGGCATTAAGCTTTTTCCTGTAAAAGGTAGGTTGTTATCTGGAGGACTTATGCCTGCAATGTCTAAAATAGTTGGGGTGACATCCGTTGCAAAGGACAAAGCATTTTTCTGTTGTATGGGCATATCACCTCCAGAGACAATTAAAGGCGCTCGTAATCCACCTTCTCCTGCATAAAATTTGAAGAAGGCACTTGGGGAAGCCGCAGCACTCGCATATTCTGGGCCAATATAATTCCAAGAGCCTTTTTCTCCTAGTTTATCATAATCTCTATGGTAACCAACTGCTTTCATCCATAAACCAAAACCAGCCACTAAGGAAGGGTCACTTGCCTCAGGACCATTGTCTGAAGTAATCACAAAAACAGTATTGTCTAGTTCTCCTTTTTGTTCCAAATAATCCATATAGCGACCAATATGGAAATCCATAGCTTCCAACATAGCAGCATTGACTGCCATTGATTTCGATTTTAATTTTTTATCATCCGCCGATAAATCGGCGCATTCTGCTAAGATAGGCAACATCTCGCCTAAGGAAGCATTGGCCTTAACTAAACCCAATTCCTTGGCTTTCTTAAATCGTTGCTTGCGAATGGCACTCCATCCCTCATCATAAACTCCTTCATATTTTTGAATATATTCCTTTGGTGCTTGCACAGGAATATGGACTGCCTGAAAAGCTAAATAGGAAAAAAACGGTGCATCTGTTGCAGGCGCTTCTTCCATAAAGCCAATCATTTTATCCACTAAAGTCCGAGAGGAATAAAAGTCTGCTGGAAGGTCGATTTCTTGTCCATCTTCGTACCAAGGCGGTTTTGTTTGGGTCGGTAAATAGGCCTTATGCTCATAATTATCTGCACCAGAGGCGTCTAAAATAAAGGTTCGGTCAAATCCTCTTTTGCTAGGCAAAGTGTTTTCGGTATGCCCTAAATGCCATTTGCCAGTCATATAAGTTCGATACCCATTTTGTTTTAAATGAGTAGCTACGGTTTTAACTTTATTATTCAAAATACCTTCATAACCAGGTTTTGAAACATAAAATAAAAAAAAAAATAATGGAAGATTTGGGACTCCTGTCAAATGACTATCATAACCTGTTAAAAGCATAGCGCGTGAAGGGGCACACATTGGAGAGGTATGATAATTGGTAAAAATAGTTCCTTTATTAGCTAGTTTGTCTATATTAGGTGTCGATGCTTCTCCACCATAAACGCCAAAATCCATCAAAGCTACGTCATCTGCTAGAATGAGTACAATATTGGGTTGTTGAAAAGTAGAATCTGCGAATAATAGATTACTAAGGGTAAGTAAAAGTCCAATTAGTAATAATTGATTGAATCGATAAAAGTCGTTTTTCATATTTGATTGGATGAATACTAAGGCAAAGTGGAGAAAATAATTAGCCAGTTAGACCAGTCAATTTTTCTTCTAAGGAATTCAAAAAATGCTTGCATAATGGATTATGGACGCATTTTTTGAGTTTCTTAGAAGGGAAAAAGGCGGTATAAATGGTTG
>JBGCFJ010000850.1:0-2611 GCA_045106885.1 Saprospiraceae bacterium | reverse complement strand
CCCCTTCTACATCAATCTTTATAAAATCTATTTTTGTTTTTGCTGGTAAAAGGTCGTCTAATAAATCGGTTTCTACCGTTATAGAAGTATCTTTTTCGTTTGGCTTGTCATAATTCCGCTTCTGTAGACCACTGTAGGCAGGATTTGAAATCACATAATTAAAGGTACTCTCTCCTTTTTTGTCACTTAATGCTTGCGGATGAATTTTACATTTTTGTCCATAATTTTTGACTAGATTTTCATAATAGTCTGGTAATGGTTCAAAAGCAAAGTGCTGACCCGCTGGCGCATATTTTAAAAATAAATCCAAAAATTCTCCTTCATGACAACCTACATCCATACAATTCGAGCTTTTTGTCAATACTTTTTTTATCACTTTCTTTGCCTGAATATCATATCTATGATTTTGAGTAATTGGGATAGGTAATTTTTTAAGCCATTTTTTGAGCATAGTTTCCCTTTAATGAATGGTAAAAATATTTTTTTGCAATAATAGCCGAATAAATCCATTTTTTATGAGCAATTTTGCAATTCTTTTTGTTACAAACTAGGAATGCGAATTTTTTGCAAACTTAATCTTTAAAACCATACATAAATTAGATTAGAGAACAGAGAAGAGAGATTAGAGACTACAAACCAACTATTTATTGACAAATAGATTATTTTAAAAGCCGAAAAACTAGTTTTATCTACTAATCAAGTCTCTTTTTTCTGCGCTCACCTCTCTCTTCTCAAAACTGTATGGCTTTGAAAACTTAATCACATAAAACTTAACTATGACCGCATCAGAAAACGGGATAGAGATTAAATTAAACACTATTGAAGAGGCAATTGCTGACATTAAAGCTGGAAAGGTAATTATTGTAGTAGATGATGAAGATAGAGAGAACGAAGGAGATTTTATTTGTGCTGCCGAGGTAGTTACTTCGGAAATAGTCAATTTTATGGCAACGCATGGGCGAGGCTTGATTTGTACTCCTATTGAGGAAAAGAGGGCTAATGAATTAGGACTAGAAATGATGGTTTCTAGTAATACCGCTTTACACGAAACTGCTTTTACCGTGTCTATTGACTTAATTGGACAAGGTTGTTCTACGGGGATTTCTGCTTATGACCGTTCTACAGGTATTAGAGCTTTGGTTAACCCTAATACTAAAGCAGCAGATTTTGCTCGACCAGGTCATATATTTCCATTGAGAGCGAAGCAAGGCGGCGTATTAAGGAGAGTTGGACATACAGAAGCTGCGGTAGATTTAGCTCGTTTAGCAGGATTTTATCCAGCAGGAGTTTTGGTAGAAATACTGAATGAAGATGGTACGATGGCTCGTTTGCCACAATTGGTGCAAATTGCTAAAAAGCACGATTTAAAAATTGTGACCATTGATGATTTAGTGGCTTATCGCTTGAGGAGTGAAGCCTTGGTAGAAGAAAAATCTTCGGTAAAAATAGACTCTAAATATGGGGAATTAGAACTTATTTCTTTTGAACAAAAGACAACGGGTGATATTCACTTAGCCATTAAGAAAGGAGAATTTGATGCCACTACTCCTACATTGGTTCGGGTACATTCAATAGATGAATTAACAGAAATATTTAAAGTTTTATTCGATAAAAAAGAATCTTCTTTGACCAAATCATTGGCCAAAATTGGAGAAGCAGATAGCGGATTACTCGTATTAATGCGTCATCATGAAAAAGAAACAGACGTGTTAGAATTATTAGAGATTTTAAAAGACCCTAATAAAGCGACTCAAAATAAAAAGCCGACTCAGTATCTAAGAGATTATGGGACGGGCGCACAAATTATTCGCTCTCAAGGCATTCGGAAAATAAAACTCATTACGAATAATCCTGACCGTAAGGTTGGATTGATTGGGTATGGCTTGGAGGTTGTGAAGAATGTGGTTTTATAATTTTCAATTTCAAATTTTCAATTTTCAATTTAAAAAATAGTCAGTAACAATTTGCGTATTTATTACTAGGAAAATTTTGCTGACTTGCTTTCAAAATATTGTGCAAACTCCTTTTGAAAATTTTAAATTGAAAATTGAAAATTCTTTCTCATCTCACCAATCTCGTCTCTGGATAACTATTAAACCAAGCGAACCAAAAAATATTATGGGCAGCCAATCTAGGGAAGACCTGATTATCAGAAGATACTAATTCATTATCTTTAATTAACCAAGTATTACCTTCGTCATCTTTTAGCTGTCCTTTTCTATAACTCACCATTTTCACGTTTTTAATAGCAAAAGCTCTTGCGCCACTTTTGTCTGCCAATACCACAAATTTAAACCATCATGGAATAAATAGCGAGTTATACGACAGAGTGCGAGCCCCCCTTTCGATATAACTCGCTGTTGAACGAAAACAGTTGCCGAAAAAGAGGGCATTTTTTTTCTATGTAGTATTCCAAATTAAATTTGGTAGAATAAGGAGCGGAAAGAGTGAATCATCACAGAAACCAAAAGACTAAGGCAAAGTGGAGAAAATAATTAGCCAGTTAGACCAGTCAATTTTTCTTCTAAGGAATTCAAAAAATGCTTGCATAATGGATTATGGACGCATTTTTTGAGTTTCTTAGAAGGGAAAAAGGCGGTATAAATGGTTG
>JBGCFJ010000085.1:0-3597 GCA_045106885.1 Saprospiraceae bacterium | reverse complement strand
GAGGTCGTAGCTGCTGGAGGTGGCGTTGCAGAAGTTTCTGCTACAACTGGTGCGGCGGCTGGTGTTTCAGCGCCAGCAGTTACACTTGTATCTACTTTAGCAACCACAGCGCCTATTTCTAAATCATCTCCTTCTTCAGCTACCCAAATCAATTTCCCTGCTGCTTCGGCAGGAAGCTCTAAAGTGGCTTTATCGGATTCAAATTCACAAATAGCTTGGTCTAATTTCACATATTCACCATTGCCTACTAACCATTGGGATAAAGTTACTTCGGTGATAGATTCGCCAATGGCAGGTACTTTTAATTCTACTAAGCTCATATTATTAAAATGATAATTTTTCTATAAATGGATAATCGTTTGTTGGTAATAAGTCTAATAATGAGTTTTACTATGAAAACATCATTTTGGCTGCAAATATAAGAGGATTTTTTTAGAGGTTTATTGAATAATAATAGTAAAAGAACAAGACAGACTATCTTTTGTTTGTCAATGAGGTTTAATAATCAAATTATTCCCTAATCAATTCATCTAGTTCTACAAATTGCCAATCTAATTTCCGCTCTTCTACAACATGCTTAAAAATTAAAACACTATCAGCATTCAGATTCACATTCGGAACATTCGGTGGATTGTCTCTATCTAAGGTTGAAAAAATACCAGAAATAAAAAAATCAATCCCTTCTTGGGTTTGATGATGAAATTGTTTGGTATAAACTCCTCCATCTCCACTAATGACCATTACATCTATACCTCTGTCTTCTAAAGTTGCTAATTTCTCATATAAAAAGGGTGGAAATCTTGAAGCACCACCGCCACAAAGAAATTGAAATCCATTGATACAATTATTCGCCAACTCTGCACAAGGAATATTCGGTTCTACTTGCCCCCAAACAACCCAATGTGTTAGTAAGACTAAATGACTCGAAGCTTGAATGGTATCTATTAGATTTAATAAAAAATCAGCCTGTTCCATACGGTCTTCACAAGTAGCATCCCTCCCATTCACATGACCAACATTTGTATCAAAAGTTGCTATCGTAATACCGTCTTGCGTATTGGCGCTAAATAAATCTCGCCCTGTTGCCGTCCTTATCCAATCCAAATTACCATTACGCACATCATGGTTACCTACCGCCCAATGGGTCGTCTCCTTCCCCAAATCAAAAATATCATCTAAGTAATCAATCGTTGCTCGTTCTTGTGTTGTTTCTGAACATAAATCGCCTCCTAACCAAACGCCTTTATAAGTCTCATAATCAATTCCTTCTAGTCGAGCGTCTATTCTATTGGGCTTATTATAAATATGACCTAAAAAAATATATTCGGAGTTTTTTTCAATAGGTTTTTCTTCGATTATCTCTCTCTCTTTATTACAAGCCAAAAAGATAAGTAAAGAAAAAAACAAGCCTATTAGTCGGAAGTTTGTTGGCATAGTTTTGCTAACGGATTAAAAATGATATTAAAATAATATTTAAACTTTCAGCTAGTAATCCTCAAATAAATTGTCTTGTAAAAAAGGAATCAAAGCTAAAATTAAAGGTTGCACATATAAGTCCATTCGAGTCACTATATTATTGGTCAAACTGCCAACCGCACCGCCTCCCTGCTTAGAATTATGCATTTTAAAAAAGGCATCGTTTACATGTCCTAATTCTTGTCCTGCATTTACCGCCTTTGCTACGTAAGGGGGCAATGGAAAAGTACAAGACCGAGCCTGTCCAACCCGTTTCTCCGATAAAATAATCATCCAACCAAAAGCGTCCATAGCTATTCCATCAGTTTCAATTCCCCCTTCGATACCTACCCAAAAATGGGCCTCTTTTTTAGCTAATTTTGCGTTTTCTGCTCGATTAATCGCTCCTTCTAAAGTCTCTTCATCTGACATCGGTTGGTCTGACACAAAGGAAGGAACTTGTATTCCTTCAAATTCAAAGTCCTCTGCTGGAAAAACACTTTCAAATGCTTTTTTGGTCGCATTAATTTTTACTGGATTCTTTGACGCTATAATAACTTTTTTCATGTATTGTATAATCTTGTACTTTCAAACTTTTACTACTCAGGCTGGAAGCCTAAGCTACTAATACTAAAGATGTTTTCCGTAATATAAATGCCCACAAGCCTTCCCATCTATTTCTCCAATATTGGGCATGAGTCCCCATTCTGCAAAACCAAATTTTTTCAATAATCCAATACTCGGTAAATTGGTGTCCAATAATATAGCAAGGGCATATTTAAAGCCTAATGCTTCCACTGTTTCCAAGGCATGTTTTAATAACATCGTTCCTAGGCCTTGACGCTGATAAGTATTGTCTAAGTAATAACTAACTTCTACAGCATAACGCAAAGCATGTCGTCCTCCTCTATATTTACTTAAAGTTGAATAACCACAAACTATTCCTGCTTTTTCTACAGCAAATAATGGATAATTCAACGCTTGGTGACTATCAAACCAAGCTTGTCGGTCCACTACTGTCAACGGCAGTGTGTCCGCCGTTTGTCGAGCTTGAATAGCTTGATTATAAATAGCCGTTAATTTAGGTAAATCTTCGATAGTCGCTTTTCTAATAACAGTATTCGGCATAAAAAAGATGGTTAATATTAATAGTATTTGGTTTTACAAAATTACAGTAAAATGTAACAAATAAGGAAGAAAAATAAATGGGTAGTTTTAAAAAAAATAGACCGACCTTTTTAGGATGTATTTCAAAATATCGCTCCTATTTTATATTTACGCCCGTTCAAACAGCCTAAAGCAAGAAAGATGCCCTAAATATTTGTAAACAAATCATAACTCTTGCCGTTACCTCTTTCGCCACATTTACAAAAAGCGTATCTTTGCAAACTATGAAAAATATTAGAAATTTTTGTGTAATAGCCCATATTGACCATGGCAAGAGTACCTTGTCTGATCGGTTATTGGAGTTTACCCAAACCATCTCTGAGCGGAACATGAAGTCGCAGGCTTTGGATGACATGGATTTGGAACGAGAAAGAGGAATTACGATTAAAAGTCATGCCATTCAAATGTATTACAATCATACGGATGGAGAAAAATATACCTACAATATGATTGATACACCTGGACACGTAGATTTTTCCTACGAAGTGTCTCGGTCTATCGCTGCTTGCGAAGGTGCATTACTTTTGGTAGATGCTTCTCAAGGTATTCAAGCACAGACTATCTCTAATTTGTACTTAGCGATAGAACATGATTTGGAAATTATTCCTATTTTGAATAAGGTGGATATGGAATCTGCTATGATTGATGAAGTATCCGACCAAATTATTGATTTGATTGGCTGTGAACTAGAAGAAATTATTCATGCTAGTGGAAAAACAGGTATCGGGGTAGAAGAAATTTTAGCGGCAGTAGTAGATAGAATTCCTGCTCCACAGGGCGACCCTAAAGCTCCTTTGCAGGCCTTGATTTTTGATTCTATGTTTAATTCTTATCGTGGAGTAATCGCCTACTTTAGAATTATGAATGGCACCATGAGAAAAGGAGATAAGGTGCATTTTATGAACGTGGATAATCAATATACCGCAGATGAAATTGGTATTTTACAGATGGATCAGGTACCGAAAAAAGAATTAG
>JBGCFJ010000849.1:0-2923 GCA_045106885.1 Saprospiraceae bacterium | reverse complement strand
CAGGCTGACCGTTAAAGCGTTTCGTAACCACCAAATTTATTTGGTAGGTTCTACATGAATTGATGGTCAGTGTATTACATAGAACCAGCCAAATAAATTTGGCGGTTACGTACGATACAAACACTATTAGCGGTCAGCCTGAACTGGCAACTGGCAACCCGCAACCGAAATCACTTCCGCTTAGTCCGAGAAAACAAAGTAATATCTTTATTGAATAAAAAGCCATAAATTACACCAACCCAAGAATCATGGGCATGTAGATTATCGTAAAATTCTGGCGCCATTTTCTTTAATTCTGGTAAGCGGCTTCCTGGAATCGTTGGAAAATCATGATGTTCATTATGATAACCCACATTAAAAGTGATTTTATTTAATGGGCCATAATAAGAATAGGTTTCTTGTCCTTCCTCAAATACATAATGTTCTGATATAAAATGCCCTGCTGTTGGGTGTAAACTACCTGCAAAGAACATGGATAATAATAAATACAATAAACCAGACCAACCTGCATAAGTTAGGTAAATAGCCATTGCGACTAATTGAAAGGCTATATTATATTTTTGCCATTTATCTAACTCAATCTGCTTGACAAAAATTGGCCGAAAGGCATACACTAAAATCTGATTAATATACCAAGTTAATTTACCAAATAAACCTCTAAAGAAAGAAGCTTCTTTAACCATTGGTATATCTACATCAATACCATCTGTGCCTTGATGCCAATGGTGTAAGCCGTGATAAACTTTGAAAGACATCGCATAAGGGGCTACGATAGGAAGATTGGCAAAAATGGCAAAAATATTATTATGCTTTTTGGATTTGAAAGCCAAATTATGAGTAATTTCATGAATTGCCAAGAACATAGCACCTGCAATAGTCGCACCTATAACGTAAGTCACTAATAAAAATGGAATCCATGACATTTGATGGGCAAATAGTCCAATGGTTAATTGCACGACAACCATAAAAGTTGTCCAGTATTTTAAGTTTTTATCAATGCCAAATAATGACTTGACCTCTGGATGCGCTTTCATAATCGCTTTTCGCCGATCAAAATGAGGCTCTCTATCTTCTACCCAGTAAAAATCATCTTTTGGCGCTGTTTTTTGTGAGACCATTATAAAGTTATTAGAAGTTATTCCTAGCTAGAAACTAAGTAAAATTTAATTTTCAATTTTCAATTTCAAATTTTAAACCACCTTCGGTGGGAATTTGAGATTAACGGTTATCGACATTTTAAAATATCGACAATTTGTTGGTTTTAAATTTTGCGTAAGCGCCTAGTTAAGTAATGCAGCTCAATTAATCGGGTAATTTTGTAGCAGCCTTAAGCCATCCCATCCGCTATGCGGTTCGGAATTGACTTTCCTCATGCTATTTTTTACTGAAAAATAAATCCGTAACGGTGCTCCCGAGGTGTCGGGACAAGTTATGCATTGATTTTTTAGCAAAAACTATCGAAAAAATCTTAGCTCTAAATTTTACCTGATTAATCAATCCGCATTACTTAATTGCTTCAAAAGTTTATCTTTTTGCAAATATCCGATATTTTAAGGGCTTTTGAAAATCGAGGTGTAAAAGTATTGCAATTTAAATTGTTGATATTCTAAAATATAGATTTCCTTACTTATTTCTATCCAACATTATTGAATACAGTATAAAGTTTTTCCTGTTCCTTTTTTGAAAATGAATTATAAAACTTAGTTTTGTCGCTTTTTGATTAAAATTTTATTGAGATGCCGACTGTATTAACCACTAAGAAAATTGACCAATTAAGACATGATTGGACTAAAGATGAAATTGCTACCATTTATCACCAACCTTTACTAGATTTAGTATTTGATGCTGCTTCTATCCACAAAAAGTATCACAAAACAGGAGAAGTTCAGGTTAGTAGCTTAGTTTCTGTAAAGACAGGAGGTTGCCCTGAAGATTGTGCCTACTGTCCACAAGCCGCTCGTTATCATACGGATATCAAAGTGCATAAACTCATGGAAGTGGAAGAGGTCGTTAAAAAAGCGATTAATGCACAAGCCAAAGGAGTCTCTAGAATGTGTTTAGGGGCAGCTTGGCGTGAGGTAAGGGACAACAAAGATTTTGATAAAGTATGTCAAATGGTAGAAGCGGTGAATGAGATGGGAATGGAGGTTTGTTGTACTTTAGGTATGTTGACCGAATCACAAGCTAAGAAATTGGCAGATGCTGGGTTATATGCTTATAATCATAATATCGACACTTCTGAAGAACATTATGGAGATATTATTACGACTCGAACTTATGATGATCGTTTAAATACGATTCAAAATGTTAGAAAAGCGAAATTGACTGTCTGTTCAGGTGGAATTATTGGAATGGGTGAAACCCATGAAGATAGAATTGGGATGCTGTTTACCTTATCTAATATGGAACAGCATCCAGAATCTGTGCCTGTAAACGCTTTAGTTGCTGTCAAAGGAACACCGATGGGTGATCAACAGAAAGTACCTTTCTATGATTTGGTTCGGATGATTGCTACGGCACGAATTATTATGCCAAAATCAGTAGTTCGATTATCGGCTGGAAGATTGGATATGGCAATGTCAGAACAAGCGATGTGTTTTATGGCAGGAGCAAATTCTATTTTTGCGGGTGATAAATTATTGACAACCCCCAATCCTGGTTTTAATGATGACCAAGAGATGTTTGATATTTTGGGACTAACACCAAGAGCTGCTTTTCAGAACGAACAGGATAGATAATGAACAAATACCAAATTAGATTACAGGATAGAATAAAAAAAAATTACTTAGTAGTCAGTCAAGATGATAGTGTCGGGTTGTATTTGGATGAATTTTGAAGTTGTACTAGGCAAAAAACGCAGACATAGCCTTTGCTATGGCGAGTATTTTTAACGACGTACAGCTTTAAAAGTCGCCAAATTACC
>JBGCFJ010000848.1:0-12226 GCA_045106885.1 Saprospiraceae bacterium | reverse complement strand
CCTCTTTTTGAAGAGAGGGGGTAGGGGTGAGTTAGAAAAACGCACTTTATTTTCTGAATCTCAATAAGTTCCTCTATACTCTAAAAACACCCAATTCTATGCAATCTGTGGATATTGAAGCACTGAATCAACAAATTTACATAGACAGTGCCTTTGTAGAAAAATTAAATGAAGCGACTGCTAAAGTTATTGTCGGTCAAAATTATATGATTGAACGGCTAATGCTTGGTCTTTTATCTAATGGTCATGTATTATTAGAAGGTTTACCAGGTTTAGCAAAAACATTGGCCATTAAGACTTTATCTAGTGCGGTAAACGCAAAATTTAGTCGAGTACAATTTACGCCAGATTTATTACCTGCGGATATTATTGGTACGATGATTTTCAACCCAAGTCAAAACGAATTTACGGTTAGAAAAGGACCAATTTTCGCCAATTTCGTTTTAGCAGATGAAATCAATCGAGCACCCGCAAAAGTTCAGAGTGCCCTATTAGAAGCCATGCAAGAAAGGCAAGTAACTATTGGTAATGATACCTTTAAGTTAGACCAACCTTTCTTAGTATTAGCCACACAAAACCCAATCGAACAAGAAGGAACTTATCCTTTACCAGAAGCACAGGTTGACCGTTTTATGTTAAAGGCTAAAATCACCTATCCTAGCAAAGAAGAAGAAAGAGAGATTGTTCGAAGAAACTTGAAAGGAGATTTTGAGAAAATAAACGCAATCATTGACACAGAAGATATTATAAAAGCTCGAAAAACAGTCCGTAAAGTTTATATGGATGAAAAAATCGAGCAATACATTCTAGATATTGTTTTTGCAAGTAGAGACCCGAAAGGACACGGTTTAGGGGACCTAAGTCACTTGATCAGTTATGGTGGCTCTCCAAGAGCAAGTATTAGTTTAGCCATGGCATCGAAAGCTTACGCTTTTATGAAACGAAGAGGTTATGTTATTCCAGAAGATGTACGAAATATCTGTCATGATATTATGCGTCATAGAATTGGCTTGACCTACGAAGCAGAAGCAGAAAATATCACCCAAGAAGATATTATCAGTAAGATATTAAATACAGTAGAAGTACCTTAGAAATTTTCAATTTTCAGTTTACAATTTTCAAAATAGGCACTTATGCTAATTTTAAAACTTCAACCTCAATTTCAAATTCAACTCCCACCAAAGATGGTTATTGAAAATTTGAAATTGAAAATTTGAAATTGAAAATTAACACCTCCTCTACTCCCGCATTTTTTATAAAAAGCAAAACACTAATAATGCATCATTTTATGAAAGTAGTTGTGGGGTTATTAATCATCACAATCTTTTGCCCTTTATTACAAGCACAAACACTAGTCAAAACAAGCTTAAATGTGGGTAAAACAAAATATTATAAGGGACGAATTGATGATATCAATGACGTTTCTATTGCCTTAACTTGTAAAGGCAAAGTGTGTTCAGGAGACTTAACTTATTTGAGAAGTCGAGATAAATTTAAATTAAAAGGGACACTTGACGGTCATCAAATACAATTAAGAGAGTTTAGTAGAACAGAAAAGTGTACGGGGTATTTGAGTGGCAAGATGGAAGGAAAGTTAATTCAGTTAGACTGGAAGAATAAAGAGGGCACTATTGGAAATACCATTCAATTAGAAGAGGTCGCTAGACAACCAGATTTCCCTACTTTTTGTGGCGATAATAAGTGGATAAATGCTTATAGTGGAAAAATAAATAATGAAGCCGTCGAGTTGATTCTACAACAAGTAGACAATCATAGAATTTTGGGAACTGCTTATTATCTGAAGACAAAGAAAAAGGCATTAATAAATGGAACTTTATCGGTTGATAAAAATCTATCCTTAGAGTTTTCCGATGAAAAGACATCGACGGTTCTAGGCGCTTTAAGAGGTGTTTACAAGCCTAACAAGCAATTAAGTGTTCGTTATTATGACCAGCAAAACAAGCAAAAATTTGTTTCTTTTCAATTACAAAACAGCTTAGGCGTAAGTTGTTTAGAATATGCTGATTATTATACGAATTACGATTTTTTATTTCCAAAAAGTAATCACGCCATTTTTAATGAAGTAATGGTCTTGCTAACCAAAGATTGGATTGAAGATTGTCGGGTCAATGTACAAAAAATCCGTAAAAAAGGAACAGCAACTGAATTAAGAGCAAGTCAAAGAGCCTACAGTTGGACTGATGTAACGCTATTAACAGATGATTTTGTGAGTGGTATGCTAACGTATCACACCACTTGGGCCAATGGAGAAGAGACAAAGACTTTTAATTACGACTTAGAAAATGGAGAAATTATTGAATTAGCAACACTATTTAAAAAAGGGTTTAAGTACAAGCAATTTATTAAAAAGCAAGTAGCGACAGAAATCATCAAATTACCGATTTATAAGCGAGACGAAGGTTTTCGTAATTGGATTAAAAATCAGACCTTCACTTATTTCACTTTAGGAAAGGAAGGCATTTCTTTTTATAGTGATTTTCATATTATTTATGACCGACAGCGAATTATGATTCCTTATAAAAAACTAAAATCTAATATACGGAAACATGCTTCGGTTAGGCAGTTGTTTTAATAAAAAATAAGCTCCAAATCATACTGATTTTAAAAATTAGCATGATTTAGTGAAATTTATTTGGAAGAATTATCATCATGGAAACGAGCGAATTACTAAAAAAAGTTCGGCGCATAGAAATTAAGACAAAAGGCTTGAGTAAGCATATTTTCTCAGGAGAATACCATAGTGCCTTTAAGGGAAGAGGTATGTCTTTTAGTGAAGTGAGAGGCTATCAATATGGGGATGATGTGCGAAATATCGACTGGAATGTTACTGCTCGAACAGGCGACCCATATATTAAGGTTTTTGAAGAAGAAAGAGAATTAACAGTAATGTTGGTCGTGGATGTTAGTCCATCTTCATTTTTTGGTACGAATGAGCAAATGAAGAATGAAATCATCACAGAAATTTCCGCAGTTTTAGCTTTTTCAGCAATTAATAATAACGATAAAGTAGGCATTATTTTCTTTTCAGATAAGGTAGAAAAATTCGTTCCACCCAAGAAAGGAAAGCAGCATATTTTAAGAATTATTCGGGAATTAATTGATTTTGAACCAGAGGGCAAAGGGACTAATTTAGCGATTGCCTTAGAATATTTAAATAATATCATTAAAAAGCGTTGTACGACTTTTATCCTATCTGATTTTTTCACCAAAGATTATGAAACGGCTTTAAGAATTGCAGCTCGCCGACATGACCTTATTGGCGTCCATCTGTACGACACTAGAGAAATGGAAATTCCAAATGTCGGTTTAGTACGCGTCTTAGATGCAGAAACAGGACAACGGATTTGGTTAGATACGTCTGTAAAACGAATTAGAGAACAATATAAAAAATGGTTTCAAGATAATTTTGATTACTTAAAAAGTACATTTGCCAAATCAGGTGCAGATGTCGTCAGTATTCAGACGAATGAATCTTATGTCAATGCGCTATTGAAGTTTTTTAAAAAGCGAGGGCGATAAGTTTAGAGGTTATTATTAGGTAATATTCAATGAGTAAATGACTCAATGAATAAATGAGTAAATGTGGTCACTAATTTTAAATAATTTCGATTATTTTAGGCTTTTCTCGCTTGCTATTTATTCATTTAATCATTCTCACATCTACTCATTAAGAACTTAAATTATTAGTGGCTACTCAGCTAAAGTTTATACGATAAATGAAATTTTCCATTTTACCCATTACCTTCTTTTTTCTACTGCTGTTTGGCAATCCCATACAAGCACAACGGGTTGCTGTGAGTGCAAAGGTGGATAGCACAAATATGGTCATTGGTGATAAATTCCAATTACATCTAGTTACAACTATTCCACAGAATGCCGCGTTAGAATCCATTGATTTAACGGCTTTAAAAGAAATAGAAAATTTAGACATTGAAGCAGAAACGAATTGGGACACAACACAAATAGGACGAGAGCTACTATTAAGAAAAGATTTAACCTTACAAGTTTGGGATTCTGGCTATTATTGGATACCAGAAATACCTTTTGTTCTAAAACAAAATGGCACTTCGACTATTTATAAAACCAATCGTATTCCAATTAATGTAGCAAGTGTTATTTTACAGGATAGCATCCAACTAGCAGATATTAAAGATATTATTCGAGAAGAAGCCAGTTGGGAAGATTACTTGTTTTTAATCATTCCTTTTTTCATGATTTGTTTTGCCGTTTTAGCCTATTATTTATGGCAAAGACGACAAGCGCAAAAAGCAATACCACCTCTACCTGAAATTAAGTTGCCAGCTCATGAAATTGCGCTAACTGCATTGACTACTTTAAAGGGCGAAAAATTATGGCAACAAGGAGATATTAAAACCTATCAGAGTCGCTTAACTTATATTATTAGAGAATATTTGGAAAATCGTTATGAAGTGCCTGCTTTAGAATCTACCACAGATGAGATTTTAAGGAGTCTCAAAAAAGTAGATTTTGATAATAGTTGGAAAGATAAACTACAAAACATTCTACAAGTAGCAGATTTAGTAAAGTTTGCGAAAGCCAAGCCACCAGCGGATTTTCACGATAGAGTATGGCAAGAAGCAGAAGATTTTGTAGTAGCGACGAAAGTTAAGCCAGTTATTATAGCAGCAGAAGAAGAAACAGTATAACTCATAATTTCAGTTATCTGTTGACAGTTATCTACTAATTAAGCTAACTGCCAACCGACAACTGACAACTCATCATCAACTTGTCTTTTTTAGAAAATATAAATTTCGTCAATCCTGAATTATTAGGACTTCTATTGTTAATACCAGCATTAGCAGCCTGGTATTTCTATCAACAAAAGGAACGTTATGTGCATTTAAAAATGCCTACGCTCTCCTCTATCGCAGGTATTTCTTCTCTCAGAGGAACCTTACGAAAATACCTTCCATTACTACGAGCTTTATCTTTAATTTTATTAATCATTGCCTTAGCTCGACCACAAAAGACCTTAAAAGAAGAAGATATTAAAGCGGAGGGAATAGATATTTTCTTAGTGATGGATTTATCGAGTAGTATGTTAGCCCAAGATTTCAAACCTGACAGGCTAGAAGAAAGTAAACGAGTAGCCGCAGATTTTGTGAATAAAAGAGAACATGATAGAATCGGCTTATCTGTATTTTCAGGAGAAGCATTTACGCAATGTCCACTAACTACAGACCATAAAGTAGTCAAAGAATTTTTAGCTGGTTTAAAATGCGGTCTTTTAGAAGATGGTACGGCTATAGGCATGGGTTTAGCTACTTCAGTGAATCGTCTAAAAGATAGTGACGCAAAAAGTAAAGTCGTCATTTTATTAACGGATGGCGTCAATAATGCAGGGTATATCAAGCCTTATACAGCGGCTGAAATTGCTAGAGAATTTGACGTAAAAGTGTATACCATCGGTGTCGGTTCTACAGGGGACGCTTTAACGCCAGTTAGTAGAAGAAGCGATGGTAAATATATTTTTGGTTTGGCAAGGGTAGAAATAGATGAAGCTTTGTTAGAAGAAATAGCCAATATGACAGGCGGGAAATATTTCAGAGCCACTTCTGGAGAAGGTTTAGAAAAAATCTATGAAGAAATTAACCAGTTAGAAAAGACAGAAATAGAGGTAACTAGTATTAAACGATACAGTGAAGAATTTCATTACTTTGCCCTTTGGGGATTGATTTTATTGGTGCTGGAATTTTTATTGCGCTATACTGTTTTTAGAACGATACCTTAATTGAATGATGAATGATGAATTCGGAAAACACAATAGATTAGTCTAAAAAGGGATATGATTTAAAAATTTTCACATCCATAAAATTGAACGCAAAATGACTCCAGAAGAATTTGTAAAAGGGCTCTTTTTAGAAAAAAAGAAACATCTTGAATTATATACTGGAATGAACAATGAATTAGAAGTTACTCAAGTTAGTACTTTAATCAAAGAATTAAAATTAAGCCCAGAAAAGACAACTCAATTAAAAAAGATTATCGATATAGTACTTACCGATACGTTTTATACTATATTATTAGGACTCGATGGTTCTGCTCAATTTGGCAATACACAAGAACTATATAAACTTTATGACGAAGAAGGTAATGAATTAACAGGAGGAGATATTGAGCATTTTGCATGGGAATATTTTCATAATAATAGTGAATCTAAAAAAGTCTCCAATAACCAAATATAATGCTAAAACTCATCAAAGATACCTACTTAACCAACCGCTTCTTTTGGGGTTTTGGCAGTTTAGTACTGTTATTTTGTTTGAGTTTTCCTTTTTCTTTTTTATTTCCCGTTGCTCAAACTTTATTGGTTTTAGGGATTATTATTACTTTATTGGATATTGTGTTACTATTCAACAAAAAGGTTAATATTCAGTCTGAGCGAAAATTACCCAAATTATTGTCTTTGGGCGATGCTAATAAAATAAGGCTACATTTAAGCAATCCTTCCAATCTCTCTTTAAACGCAAGAATTATAGAAGAATTACCTGTGCAATTTCAGCAGAGAGATTTTGAAATTATTCAAGATTTAAAAGGAGGAACAAACCCAATCATTCAATATGATTTAACGCCAGTCGTTAGAGGGGAATACAACTTTGGTTATACCAATATTTTTCTAGAAACAGTCATTGGATTAGTGCAAAGAAAAGTACAAGGTAGCACGCCAACAACTATTCCCGTTTATCCTTCCATTATTCAAATGAAGGAAATGCAATTAAAAGCATTATCTAGATTATCCTATCAAGAAGGCATCAAAAAAGTCCGTCGTTTAGGGCATAGTTATGAATTTGAGCAAATCAAAAATTATGTTAGAGGAGATGATTACAGAAGCATTAACTGGAAAGCGAGTAGTCGAAAAGGTGCTTTAATGGTTAATCAATACGAGGATGAGCGAGCACAGCAAGTTTATTCCATTATTGACAAGAGTCGAAATATGAAAATGCCTTTTAATGGAATGAGTTTAATGGATTATGCGGTTAATACAAGTTTAGCTATTTCCAATATTATTTTAAAAAAACACGATTATGCGGGGTTAATTACTTTTTCTGATAAAATTGGAACCGTCATCAAAGCAGAAAAGAAACCAACTCAATTAAATAAAATTTTAACTGCCCTCTACAAAGAAAAATCTGGGCAATTAGAGTCCGATTATGAACTCTTATATTATGCTACTCGAAAATTGATTACTAGAAGAAGTTTACTGTTACTATATACCAATTTTGAAAGTCGTTATAGTTTAGAAAGAGTCTTACCAATTCTACGAAAAATCAGCAAATTCCATTTATTAGTTGTTGTCATTTTTGAGAATACAGAAATCAAAGACTTTGTAGATAAAACGGTCACGGATACAGAGGGTATTTATTTCCAAACCGTCGCTCGAAAATTTCTACATGAAAAAGAGCAAATGGTACAAATACTTAAACAATATGGCATTCAATCTATTTTAACAAAACCAGAAGATTTATCCATCAATACCATTAATAAATATCTAGGTCTAAAATCTAGAGGATTGATTTAATATTTAAGTTCATTCACTGTTCTATCTCACCATTCTAACCTCTATAATAACTAGAAATGTAATATTTAAGTAATAGCTATAAAATATTGTCTTCAAAAATTAAGTTTTCTAGTTTTATTTTTTTTTTTCATCATTATTCGGCTTATTTTAGCAACTAACTTATCTTATCTACTCCCTAAAGTCGATTACTAAAATTTAATCTTCCCCAAAAGCAACTATTGCCTACATAATTCAGTAATGAATTTACTACTATCGCCTTCTTAGCAAATAGAAAAAATGAAAAAATATTTACTAGTATTCATTAGCCTTTTCTTTTTTTCGAGTGTCTATAATCAAACCTGTCCAAATGATAAAGTACAGGTAGTCCTACGTGTCGAAACCGACAAATGGGCAGAAAACTCCTGGACTTTAGGCTCTGGTGACTCCATCTACACCATGGTGGATAAAGATTCTTATTTCCAAAAAGAAACATTTGTAGACACTTTTTGTGTAGAGACGTTTGAATGTTTAACCTTTACGATTTTTGATGGATTTGGAGATGGTATTATCGAAGGGGGCGGATTTGAAATTTATGTCAATGGTTCCTTAATCTTACAAGAAAGTAAATTTGGGCTCAGTAAATCTTATGAAATAAATTGTCAACCAGGTACGTCTTGTGAACAAGCAGTTGAAATAACGCAGGGTACTTATCAAGCACGACAAAGAGATAGTTGGTATCGTTTCACCCCAGATTCTATAGGTACTTATACTATTTCTACCTGTAGTACAAACGAGTGTGACACCCGTATTTGGATATATGACCGTTGCGAAAGTTTTGTACCAGGAGGACTAGAAGGCTTTATATTTTTTGACGATAATTCTGGGAATTGCGGTTTCCAAGCAGTTGTCAATGCCTTTCTAAATGCAGGTGTTTCTTATTTAATTAGAATTTCAGATACGGAGAGTGATTGTGGTAATCCCATCAATTTCTCAATAGGATACCAAGGGCCAGTTATTGGGTGTATGAATCCAAATTCTTGTAATTATAATCCACTAGCCACTATTGATGATGGGTCATGTAGGCCGCAAGGCGATCCGCTTTGTCCAAATGGTCCAGATTTGGCAGTACGACAAGATATTTTATTTTCAAGTATCGAATTAGACAGCATCTATACAGAAGATGAGTGTTGGGTTCAAGAAGGATGTCTGAAAGGAACGGGTATGAGAGATATTATCCGATTCACGACACGCTTTGAAAATATTGGAGAATTAGATTATTACATCGGTCAACCAACTTTGAACAATTCACAGTTTGTATTTGATAACTGTCACAATCATTTTCACTACGAGAATTATGCAGAATACTTATTATTTGATAACAATGGCGATAGAATTCCGAGTGGTTTCAAAAGTGGATTCTGTGTCATAGATTTAGGTTGTCCTACAGGCAATAATAAATATGGTTGTGCGAATATGGGTTTATCTGTTGGTTGTTATGATGAGTATAATTCAGAGTTAGATTGTCAATGGATAGATGTAACAGATATACCTGATGGCGCCATTACATTTGTCGCTAGAGTAAACTGGAATAACCGACCAGATGCATTGGGCAGGGTAGAAAAAAATCTAGATAATAATTGGGCACAAGTTTGCATGAATTTAGATCGTTCATCTGGCGAATTAGTTGTTACATTAGATGAAGACTGTCCTATTTTCACTGATTGTGAGGGAACACTTTATGGTAGTGTATTGACTGATTGTGAAGGGATTTGTGGCGGCACCACATTAATGGGAGATGTAAATAATAGTAGGTCACAAGAAAAAGCAGATGTCCAATCTTATATTTCAGCTATTCTAGATGAAGAAATATCTGCCACGCCTTGTAATGACTTAAATGGAGATGAGCGATTAACTGTTTACGATGCTGCTTTATTAGCTGATTGTGTCAATTTTGAAGAAGGTCATTTACATCCGAATAATGAAATTCACAGTCACTGTGATTTTCCCTATGGTATTTTAAATATGAACGAAGAAGTTAATTTAGTCATTAATTTAGTAAATCCCATTCAAAAATATGTAGACATCGCCATTAGAAATCCAGACTCCGAAGTAGTAGGTTATCAATTCACATTAAAAGGCGTTCAAATTCAATCGTTAGAAAGTTTAGTCGACATTCAAAAATTCCCTGCTATGCTACAAGCGAATATGGCTACAGGAGAAATTATTGGGCTTTCTTTACAAGATTCTACTATTGAAAAATCAAGAGAATTAGCTCCATTACTGCGCATTCATTTTACAGAATATACTGATGATTTTGTATGTTTAGAAAGTATAGAAGACATTATTAATAGAAGTTATCAACAAGTTAACACTAAGGTGTTAGGAAATTGTGTTACTGCAATTATTAGCGATACAGATGACCTTGCCCAAAGTACCGCAGTAAAAATTCAGCCCAACCCATTTACACAAACAACCACTATTTCTTTTGCCAATCCGAATTATGAAAATTATACTTTATTAATTAGCGATTTGGCAGGACGTACATTAAAACAAGTTAAAGAGATTCGCACAGAAAATATTGAAATTGATAGAAAGGAATTAGTAGATGGCGTTTATTATTTTCAGCTAATAGGGAAAAGAAAGACTATTACTGGAAAGTTGGTTGTGCAATAGTTAAGGAACGCTCCAAAAAATAACTTTACACTTCAGGCTGCTTTGGCATCCCATCCGCAAGCGGTTCACAAACGGTGTTTGTTTATGCAGCATTCCTTAGCTATTTTATAATTCCTTAAAAAAAGGTATATTTGCTATGATTGATCACTTAAAAGGATAAGATGAGTGCTGCGAAAAAATTAAAAGAACAACAATATACCTTTGAAGAATATTTAGCTTTAGAAGAAAATTCGGAATTCAAAAGTGAATTTTGGAATGGAACTATTGTGGCAATGGCAGGAGGGACACCTACCCATAGTAAAATTGCCAATAGTATTGGAACAGCTATAGACAATGAACTAGATAAGAAAAATAAAAATTGTAATGTTTATAACAGTGATTTAAAAGTATTTATTCCTGATTTTGATAGAGGCGTTTATCCTGATTGCATGGCGTTATGTGGCGAAGAGGAGTTTCATAAAAATAGTAAAGCAGTTGTTACCAATCCTTCTTTAATTATTGAAGTTTTATCTGAAAGTACTAAAGAATATGATAGTAATGGAAAATTTGAAGGTTATCGCAGTGTTCCTTCTTTCAAAGAATATGTATTGATTTGGCAAACTATACCTAAAGTTCAATCTTGGTACAAAGAAGCAGAAAATCTATGGCGTATATCAAGTGCTTTTGGCTTAGATAAATCCATTCAACTATATTCTATTGATTGTGAAATAAGACTTAAAGATATTTATAAACGAATAAAAAATTTAGGTACTAAAGATAATCCTAAAGCATATTAAATGTCCCTATTTTTTAAAATTAAAAAGTCATGAAAACATAGTTTCCATGACTTTTTTATTGATAATCTACTAATTTATCGGTTTACAATCGTAAAACAATTGCTAAATATCGTTAATTAAAGTAGCTCTCTATTTTCTAAAGAACTTGCTAAAAATATTCATACCAATTTTGGCCACATCATCAATTGCACTTCCATCACCATCTCTATCTAAAAGGTTCGTAATTAAAGTAGTTGCTAAACCACCACGTTTTTGTTGTGTTCCTAAAGCACCAGCTAAGATGTTTGCAATACCACCAGAATCTAATCCACTTGATCGTTTTTGCTTACCCAACATTCCCATTACGATAGGGGCTAACATCGCCATCAAATTACCTGTCTGTCCTTGTCCTAATCCACTAATTTGACTAACCATATCCATGATACCGCCTTGCTTTCCACCAAGTACATGCTTCAAGATACCTGCTCCATTAGCTGATCTAGGGTTGATTTTAGCTGACTTTCCACCGCCAATTAAGTCATTTAAGTTGTTTAAAAGACTACCATCATGGTCATTATCTAAAGCATTTGCTAAAGCGTCTGCTCCACCAGGTTTTTGAGCATTCTTAGCCAATCCGCCAATTAAAGAAGAAAGAATACTATCTGCTGCTGTACGAGTTTGTTGTTTAGGCGCACCAATTTGTTTACTAAGTTGGTCAATTAAACCTTCGGACAACTGGCTTTGTAATAAGTCTATTAAATTTGCCATAAAAAAGAAATAAATTTTTTGATAAAGTATTATCGTTAAAAATGTAGGTTATTTGCACTTTTCATCAAAAAGGATGATTGCATAGTAGGAAAAAAGGGGGAAAATCACTTTTTTCAACAATAAAGCTACTAAATTCGTAAAAAAATTGCGCAAGTGCGACCTTAAAGCTTAATTTGTGCGTAAAATAATTTGTAAACTACTTATTTAAGTGTTTTTAGAGAAATATTTGCTTGTTTTTCTAAAAAAAATAGGTAGTTCCTCAATTTATAGACGAAAATTTATTTGGAAAGTCTCGATTTAAATTTAACTTTTTCAAGTTTTTTGTTACAAATTGATGTAGAATAAACAGTTAGGAACGGTGAAAAAATAAACTTACAATTTATGCTGTTTCTTTTGCTGCTATTTTTAACTTTAAAAACAGTCATTATATCAACATAACTCCTGTTTTTAAAGCCAAAACTAGAAGCAAAATAACCTACCCTAAATTTGT
>JBGCFJ010000847.1:0-3261 GCA_045106885.1 Saprospiraceae bacterium | reverse complement strand
CCTTCAATCTTTAGAACCGACTGTGTAATTGTACGTTTATTATTTATGCTTCCCTATGTTCCAACCACTCTTAGCCAAATGCTTTTCTGCAAAAGCAATCGGTTCTTCCTCTAAAGTTGTTCCCATCGTATCATTCCAGCGATTCAAAAACCCGAAAAGCGCAATGGTTGCGCCAAAATCGACTATCTGTTTTTCTGAGAAATGCTTGCGCAATTCGGCAAAATGTTCCTCGGTTACGGCATTGGGTACTTGTCCTGCGGCAAAACCAAATCGTAGTGCCGCCCGTTCAGATTCATCAAAAACGGGGCTATTTTCAAAATCCCAAACCGCTTCAATTTTCTCGATGGGCGCACCGTTGTCATGTGCCTCGCCTGCCGTATGTGCTTGGCAGTAGCGGCAACCACTTGCATTACTAGACACATGCGCTACTAAGTTTTTTAGATACAAAGGCGCTCTGTCTTTGTCCTTCATATTCTTGACAGTCCAACCTAAGTTTTTAAACGCCATTTTGATTGCCGTAAATGGAGCAACCAATCCGTCTTTCCCGATAATATTGGCTGTCAACATACCGAAACTGCCTAAAATAGCAGGAATTCTCGCCATCGTTTTGACAGAATTGGGTATAAAACCCATTCCTTTTTCGGCAATCTCCATAATGGGTTTTACAATTGCTAACTCTTCTCCTGATAATGGTTTGATTTTGGACATATTTTAACGGTTGACGGTACACGGATTCAGGTGTACGGTTGTGATAAATAATCCTTGAAATTAGTCAATTAAAAATTAAATAAAAAAAAGTTCGGTTAATTTGTCATAATTTTTCACAAACTAAAATCTTGAATTGCTCCTCTTGTAAAGTCGTCGCAAACAAATAAACATTTCCACCATCTTTCACCCCTAATTTCTTCTTGATTTGTGCGACAGCATACGGGAAATTTCGAGTGGTAATATTGGCTTTTCTATTTTCTAAATAAGGAGCAATTGCTTTTTTATTAAAATTTTCGACACCCTTTAATTTAAAAATACGCCCAGGAAAATCGGCTACTAATTGCTCCGAAGTATATAAATGCGTATTCGAGTGGAGTTTATTCAACTTAAAATCAATCGCAATTTCTTTGAATAAACCTGCTTTTAGAATGGCTGCATTGGGTTCGTAAATATAGTTTTTCGGTAAACTATACCTTAAATTGGAAAGGTCTTGATTGTTATTGGATTGATAATTTAATACCGTACCGTCTTTTCTTAAATCAACACATTCAAAAGCAGGAGATTGCCCGACTGTATTTCCTGCTTTTTCTAAAATTAATAATAACTCTTTCACCTCATTTTGTACTGCTAACACCATTACTTTTTGTACCGTACCCAATTGCTGAATGGCTTGTTGAATATCCAACATGGGCGATACTTTTACTAGTACTTTTTCTGTCTTTTGAAATAATAGTGGTTGAATATCTAATAGATTGGGAAAGTAACCTGCTAAGCCAATTTTACGATTCCCCACCTCATCTCTACGAGCAGGGTCTAAATAAATCCAGTCAAATTTATGTTGGGTATTTTCTAAAAAACCTAAGGAATCGCCATTAATTGTGGTAATATTATCAGCGTTTAAAACCGTATAATTATGCCTTACTATATCAAATAATTCGGTGTTTTTTTCAAGGTAAGTAACTTGTTGAATGCGCTTTGAAAAATGGTAAGTATCGACGCCAAATCCGCCTGTCATATCCAACAAAGTAGCTCCTTCCACTAAATTCGCTTTCCAAATCGCTGTTTTTTCAGAGGAACTTTGTTCTACCGATACTTTGACTGGATATAAAATTTGGTCATTATTAAAAAGGTAGGGTAGCTTGTTCTTTGCTTTTTGTTTGCCGTATAATTGATTGAGGACAAAGCGATTGTCGTAGCCTTCTACTAACGTTTTTTTGAAGGCTAGTTGGGCTAGATTTTTATGGTGATTTTTCTGGATGAAATACTGAAGAGCTATAGAAGATTCAATGGTCAATTAAGCTTTCTTTTTTAATTGTTTTTTGTAAGCAAAAATTTCTTCTGCACTAATTTCAAAGTCATTTAAAGCAGGTTTTCCACTACAAATTCTTTTGCCTCGACAAATGGTAACTTCATCTGATGCCGTATAGACGTAAACCTCATCTAATTCTGGAAATATATGCCAAACTACTTGTACTCCAGCAGCAAAATATTCGTGAACTTTCTTATTAACTCGATTAATATTATCAGTAGGGGAGATTACTTCGCCTACCCATGGAGCAATTTGATTTTTATTATTAATTAAATTTGATTCTTGCGATGCATAATAAATAGCTAAATCGGGAATTCTATACTGCGTTTTGCTCGTATACATATCTCCTTCTGGGACAAATAACCCACCTTCTTTCTGAGTTTTTGTTTGATAAAATAAGTTCATCAAAATTTTTAATATAGAAAGTTGTGTTCGATTCATTTTGGTAGTTTTCTCAATTTTCCCATTATTCCATTCATACTTAAATCCATCTTCCATATCCGAATAAAGTCGTAAGAAGTCATCTAACGAAACATAAGAATCCGAAACAGTTTGAGGTACAATGGCAATATCTTTTGGAATAGTAGACATATTTATTCTTTTCTAACAAATTTAACCTTTTTTAGCTAAAGATACAAAATTGAAAAAATGCCCTCCCTACCCAATCTTCTTCACTCGTTCCTTCAATAGCGTGATAATCTCCTCTTTAGAACTATAAGTATCTCCAATATTCACTACATAACCAGCCAATGTTCCATAAGCTTTTACCATCAATAATGCCCAAATAGCGAAGTAATCAATCCCTTCAAAAACAATGGATTTATGCGCAATGTATTTATCGATATTTTTTTGAAAATCTGCTGGCATATCCGTCCAATGCATGTGTGGTTTTAGGTGATGTCCAATGTGATAACCATCGTTAAAACACTTTTTATTATAGACAGTATTGATACAAGTAATGCTATTTAAATAACTATTTTCTGGTTGACTGGCATCAATAAAAGCGTGCTGTGCCCAGTTGCCTGACATCATCGCAAAACGAACAATAACCGTCGGTAAAATAAAGACCAAAACAGTCGCTTGCCAATTAAAATACAACATGATGGCCCACACCGCTAGGAAAGTTAATTCCCCAACCATTGCCTGTTTCATGAACTTCTTTTTATTGGTATCACGGTGATACATCACCAATTGAATCACGCCTAAAAACAGAAAATGAATGAAATAATGTAAGAAATGCAAAG
>JBGCFJ010000846.1:0-13601 GCA_045106885.1 Saprospiraceae bacterium | reverse complement strand
GGGAAAAGAGGTAAATTTGTAATTTAAAGACTAACACTCAGATGATATTTACAAAATCAAGAATCTTCAACAAATGGTAGAAGATTTCTTCTTGATCATGAGTGTGAATCATGACTGTATGATAGATTAAGCTTCTAAAGGAGAACTCGTGAGTTATCAAGGGCCAAGTCCAGATGAAGTGGCCTTAGTCGATACAGCAAGACATATGGGATATCAGTTTTTAAAGACAACCAATAATGGGAAAGTTGTGGAAATTAATGGAGAAGAAAAAGAATTCGAAGTTTTGTAAGAATTTGACTTCACTTCGAAAAGAAAACGATCTTCGACAATTATCAGACATAATGATTTCTGACCGATAATCTGGAATCGTAAATTCACAACCATTATCCAAGGCACTTATTTTAGCCGCAGGACAAGTAATCATTGGTGCAATCGTATCTTTTAAAATCACCTTGAATAGACAATTTTGAGTATTATTGCTTTGGTCGGTGACTTGTAAAGTAATGGCTATCTCTGTATTATGTTCGTTGATAGCTGTACCTGGGGCAGGAAATTGAGTCAACACTAAATCGCCTACTGATGAACAATTATCTACTGGGCTAATCGAGTCTCTATAATCGGGTAAAGTTGCGCCACAAGCTGCATCCAAATAAATAGTTTGGTCTACTACACAAGTATAAGTCGATGCCGTTTCATCTTTTAAGGCAACTTCAAAATGACAACTATCTATATTTCCATTGCCATCATCCGCAATCAAGGTTATCGTTTGGGTGGCATTTAGGCCGCTGATGACTGTACCTGCTGCTGGTGATTGACTGACGCTTATCATTCCCGCTGTGGTACAATTATCATTAATCGTTGCCATTGCCCTGTAATCCGCCAAGGCTATTGTACAACCTGCATCCGCTATGATTATTTGGTCAACAGGACAAGTAATTGTTGGAATAATGGTGTCTTTTAAAACTACCTCAAAATCACATTGACTCGTATTACCAGCATTATCGGTTACGGTTATTATAATCGTCTCGCTATCGTTATGTCCTGCTAAAGTTGTACCTGCTGTGGGGGTCTGGGTAATCGTAAATTCATTGGCATTCGCACAGTTATCTGTCCGAATAATTGCTGGTATATAATTAGGTATCGTATTTTCACAATTAGCCGTTGCAGATAAAACTTGGTCGGCTATACAGATAATCGCTGGGGCAGTAGTATCTACTAATTCGACCGTCATGGCACATTGACTCTGATTGCCATTGCCATCATCGACCGTAAAAGTGACAGTATAACTAGTACTATCTCCTGAAATTGGTGTGCCTGCACTTGGCAATTGAGTTGCTATAATACTCCCTGTAGCCGTGCAATTATCTTGATAAGATAAAACTGTTAGTAAATCAGGAATGGTATTTTCGCAATCAGTATCCGCATAAATCGTCGTATCTGCGGGGCAAATAATTTCTGGTTTAATGGTATCTAATACAGTTACATTAAAAGTACATTGACTCGTATTTCCACTTTTATCTTTAGCGGTTATCGTTACCATTTGCGTGGTCTGATGTCCACTAATAATCGTTCCAGGGGCAGGAATTTGCCCGACGGTTATATCATTTCCTGTGGCACAAGCACTAGTTATAGTTGGGTTGGTATAGTCAGGAATCGCAATTCCACAAGTTCCATTCGCATATAATATTTCATTGCTATGGCAAACTAAAGCAGGTGGTGTTTTATCTTCTAAAGAAACCATTAAACTACATTCCGTTGAATTCCCGCTTTCATCCGTCACGGTAATGGTCACAATTTGCGTAGTTCCATTTTCTTTTAATAATGTTCCTGCAATAGGATTTTGGGTGACCGTTAAATTACTATTCAGGGTACAATTATCCGCATAAGTAGCGGTTTGGGTATAATCCGCTAAAAACATTGGACAATCTCCATCTACACTGATGGTTTCATCTGCTGGACAAGTTAAACTAGGTTGAGTCGTATCTTCATAATTTACTTCAAAGGAACAATTATTCGTATTGCCACTTTCATCCGTTACTAATAAGGTAACCGTGGTGACCGTTGGCCCATTGATAATTTGACCAGCGGCTGGACTTTGGGTAATCGTCAAACCAGTCGTTATCGTACAATTATCTGAAATAGTAGCCAAACTGGTATAATCTGCTAAAGTTGCTTGACAATTGGCATCTAAAGAAACGTCGATATTTGCTGGGCAAGTTATTTGAGGAATAACTTCATCTTTTAACCTTAGTTCAAAATGGCAGCTATCTATATTTCCATGCGTGTCCTCTCCAATAATGGTAATTTGAACGACCGAATCTAAAACACCGATAATCGTTCCTGCTGCGGGACGTTGTGTTAAGACCACATTGGCATCTGCCAAACAATTATCTGATTTGGTCACCATTCTACTATAATCAGGTATGCTAATTTCGCAATTATTATCAACCGTTATTACTTGATTCGTAGGACAAGTAAGGGTTGGTGGAATGGTATCTTTTAAACTAATAATAAAGGTACAATTGGCACTATTTCCATTGCCGTCATTTGCGGTTAGCGTAATTATTTTGCTATCTCCCTCTCCTGATAATATGGTACCAGCGGCAGGATTTTGAGTTACGGTAATGGCATTGTTTGCGGTACAATTATCTCCAATCGTAGCGAGACTGGTATAATCTCCAATTGCTTTTTGGCAAGCTGCGTCTGCATACAAGGTAATATTTGCAGGACAGGTAATGCTTGGCGCTAAAGTGTCTCTTAAAACGACTTCAAAAGTACATTGAGTTGTATTTCCAGAATTATCTGTAGCAGTGATTGTAATTGTTTCGCTATCATTATGCCCAGCTAAAGTAGTACCTGCTGTGGGTGTTTGGCTTAGGGTAATTTCATTTCCCATAGCACAATTATCTGTTACGGTAATGCTTGGCAAATAATTAGGTACGACGCCTTGACAATTCGCATCTGCAAATTCCACTTGGTTGGTTAAGCAAGTTAAAATAGGTGCCGTGGTATCCACCAACTCAACAGTCATCATACATTGACTTTGATTGCCATTGCCGTCATTAACAATAAAGGTAATCGTATAATTCGTGCTATCTCCTTCGATTATTGTACCTGCTGTGGGTGATTGGGTCGCAATAATATTTCCTGTTGCGGTACAATTATCTTGATACGCTAAAAGCGGTAATAAATTAGGAATGCTGTTTTCACAACTATTATTAGTATAAATAGTCGTATCTGCTGGACAAATAATCGTTGGATTAATGGTATCTAAAACCGTAATATTAAAGCTACATTGACTAGCATTATTATAGGCATCGGTAGCTGTCAGCGTAATCGTTTGAACCGTACCATGTCCACTGAGCATTGTATTAGCGGCTGGACTTTGAGTAACGGTTATGGCATTTCCTGTAGCGCAAGTACTAGTCGTCATTCCTAAAGTGGTATAATCAGGAATTAATACTTCACAATTTACATCTACATAAATATTTTGATTCGTTGGACAAGTAATGGCAGGGGCAGTTTCATCTTTTAGATGGACCATAAAAGTACATTGTTGCGTATTGCCACTTTTATCTGTTACCGTCAAAGTTACGGTTTGATTAAAATTATGCCCACTTAGCATCGTACCCGCTACTGGATTTTGGGTAAGGGTTAAGTCATTCATTGCACTACAATTATCAGCAATAATGGCTTGACTCCTATAATCCGGTAAAACTATTGGGCAATCACCATCTATACTAAAGGTATCATTGGCAGGGCAAGTAATCGTTGGTAAACTATCATCTTTAAAGAAGATTTCAAACGTGCAAGTTGCAAAATTGCCACTTTCATCTGTGACTGTTAATTGGATATCAACTGCACCAACTGCATTGACTAATTGACCTGCGACAGGGCTTTGTGTAATGCTTAAATTCCCAGTATTGGTACAATTATCTGAAATAGTTGCACTACTGGTATAGTCTGCAATCATGCCTTGACAATTGGCATCTAAAGCAATTGTATCTTTATTAGGGCAGATAATTTGTGGGACGATTTCATCCTTTAGGGTTACAAAAAAGGCACAACTGTCGGTATTTCCATTTAAATCATCGCCTATAATCGTAATTTTCACCATCGTATCTAATACCCCAATGATGGTGCCTGCTGCTGGATTTTGGGTTAAAGCAATATTGGCTGACGTCTGGCAATTATCCATTTTCGTCACCATTCCTTTATAGTCTGGAATCGTGATTTCACAATTGGCATCTACGGCTATTGTTTCATTACTAGGACAAGTTAAGGTTGGCGGCGTGACATCTTTTATTGTAATGTCAAAAGTGCAACTATCTATATTGCCATTGCCATCATCTGCAATAATGGTGATGGTTTCGACCGTATTATGTCCAGTTATGATTGTTCCTGCTGTAGGATTCTGACTTAAAGTAATGGCAGTAGTAGCAGTGCAATTATCTGATATGGTTACATTCGGTAAATAATTGTCAATTGTTACTTGACAATCAGCGTCAGCATTGATGGTTAAATCTGCTGGACAAATGATACTAGGATTTATAGTGTCTTTCAAGATAATATCAAAAGTACATTGGGTCCTATTTCCTGAATTGTCAGTTGCCGTAATAATGATTGTTTGATTGGTATTATGACCTGATAAAACGGTCCCTGCCACTGGATTTTGGGTTAAAATTAACTCCTCCCCTTTCGCACAGTTATCCGTTACCGTAAGGGTCGATAGATAATCGGGCATGCTTTTTTCACAATTGGCATCTACAAAATAAGTTTGATTAATCGGGCAAATAATACTCGGTGCAGTGGTATCAATTAGTTCCACCGTCATGGCACATTGACTTTGATTGCCATTGCCATCATTCACTGTAAATGTAATGGTATAATTGGTACTATCTCCTGAAATTGAGGTGCCTGCTATTGGGGACTGACTTACCGTTAGGACATTATTAGCTGTACAATTATCGGAATAATTTAATACCGTTAATAAATTGGGTATCGTATTTTCACAATTAGCCTCCGCATAAATGGTGCTATCGGCAGGACAAGTAATAATAGGTTGTAAAGTATCTAGTACTGTTATTACAAAAGTACATTGACTTGAATTATTAGCATTATCTGTTGCGGTTAGCGTAATAGTCTGTGTTGTATGATGCCCACTAATAATCGTATTGGCTAATGGACTTTGTGTGACCGTAATATTATTTCCTGTGGCACAAGTACTAGCAATTGCCGCATTGGTAAAGTCAGGAATTGCCACTTCACAATTAGCCGTAGCATAGACATTCTGGTTAATCGGACAAATAATAGTCGGTGCTGTTGTATCTTCTAAAGTTACCGTAAAACTACATTGGTTCAAGTTACCAGACTCATCTACAACCGTAATCGTTACATTTTGACTAAATCCATCCCCACTTATCATCGTCCCTGCAACAGGATTTTGGGTAACCGTTAATCCTGTATTTACACTACAATTATCTGCAAATGTACTAGTGGTTATATAATCTGGTAAAGCAATTGGACAATCGCCATCTATACTTAATACTTTATTAGTTGGACAGGTAATACTTGGATTTGTCTTATCTTCATAACTTACTTGGAAACTACAATTTGAGGAATTGCCACTTTCATCTGTTACTGTCAAGGTAATTGTTTGGTTAGTTGGCGTATTAATCAACGTGGTCGGTGCTGGATTTTGGGTTACTGTTAATTGACCTGTATTGGTACAATTATCTGCAATCATTGCCAAACTTGTATAATCTGCAATCGCCGCTTGACAATTTCCATCTAAAGTGACGGTCGTATTAGTAGGACAGGTAATGCTTGGCGCAATTTCATCTTTTAAGGTAAGATTGAAACTACAACTATCTATATTTCCATTTCTATCATCTCCTATAATCGTTATTTTCAACACCGTGTCTAAAACACCAATGACTGTTCCTGCTGCTGGATTTTGGGTTAAAATAATATTTGCGGTTATTTGGCAATTATCTGTTGTGGTTACCATGCCTGTATAATCAGGTACCGTAATTTCGCAACTGGTATTCACCGTTAACGTTTGATTTGCAGGACAAGTTAAACTTGGTGGTGTTTCATCTTCTAGACTCACTAGGAAGGTACAACTAGTTGTATTGCCATTGCCGTCACCTACGGTTAAAGTAATGGTTTCTGAATCTCCATGTCCTGAAAGTATTGTTCCTGCCGTTGGTGATTGACTAACTATCAAAGTATTCACTGCCGTACAATTATCTGAAACCACTATTTGATTGGTATAATCTGCAATGGTTGCTTGGCAACTTGCATCTGCTGTTAAAACAATATCAGCTGGACAGGTAATTACAGGTGCAATGGTATCTTTTAATGTTACTTCAAAAATACATTGGGTGCTATTGCCTGAATTATCTGTAGCAGTTATCGTAACGGTTTCGCTATCATTATGTCCTGATAAAATTGTCCCTGCTATCGGATTTTGACTTATCGTTAATTCATTGCCTACTGCACAATTATCTGTGATTGGAATGGTCGCAATATAATTTGGTAAAACACCTTGGCAAGCACTATTCGTGGCAAAAAGCATTTGGTCAGTCAAACAATCAATAACGGGCGAAGTTGTATCTATCAACTCTACCGTCATTGAACATTGGCTTTGGTTGCCATTGCCATCATCTACCGTAAAAGTAATGGTATAATTGGTACTATCTCCTGAAATTTCTGTTCCTGCCATTGGCGCTTGACTGACAGTAATACTGTTTGTATTGGTACAATTATCTGTATAATTTAATACTGGTAATAAATTTGGGATAGTATTTCCACAATCGGCATCCGCATAAATAGTGCTATCCGCAGGACAGGTTATTTGAGGGACTATCGTATCTCTTAGCGTAACTTCAAATGTACATTGGTTCATGTTTCCACTACCATCCGTTGCTGTTAAAGTGACTAGCTGCATTATTCCATGTCCTGATAAGACAGTATTGGCAGGAGGAGATTGCGTCACCGTAATCATACTACCCGCCGAACAATTCGTAGAAACGACCACTTCACTCGTATAATCTGGCAATAATACATTACAAGCATTATCAACAAAAATATCCTGATTACCAGGGCAACTAATGGAAGGAACCGTCAAATCTCTTAAAGCTACTATAAAATTACATTGTACACTATTTCCACTAGCATCTGTTACCGTAATCGTAACTGTTTGGTCAAATCCATTTCCGCTAATCATTGTCCCTGCTACTGGTGTTTGAGTGACCACTAAATCATCCTTATCGGTACAATTATCAGAAAAACTTGCATTCCCTGTATAATCAGGTAATGGTATTGCACAAACTCCATCTACACCCAATGTATCGTTTGCTGGACAAACAATATTTGGATTGGTATTGTCTTCATAAGTCACATCAAAAGTACATTGGTTTGTATTGCCACTTTCATCCATGACGGTCAAAGTAATCGTTTGAGTACCTGGCGAATTAATTATTGTTGTAGGTTCTGGATTTTGAGTAATTGTTAATGCGCCTACATTTGTACAATTATCCGCAACGGTTGCTTGAGTTGTGTAATCTGCCATAGTCGCCTGACAATTTCCGTCTAAAGTGACTGACGTGTTGGCTGGGCAAGTAATACTTGGTGCAATTTCATCTTTTAGCGTTAGGTTGAAACTACAACTATCTATATTTCCATTCGCATCATTTCCTATAATGGTTATTTTTAAAACAGTATCTAAAACACCAATTATTGTTCCTGCTGCTGGATTTTGGCTTAACGTAATATTTGCGGCAGTTTGGCAATTATCCGTTTTAGTCACCATTCCTGTATAATCTGGAATCGTAATTTCACAATTTCCATTTACCGCTAAAGTCTGATTAGTGGGACAAGTTAAACTTGGAGGGGTCTCGTCTTTTAAACTAATGTTAAAGGTACAACTACTCGTATTTCCATTGCCATCATCTACTGTTAAGGTGACGATTTCTGAATCTCCATGCCCTGAAAGAAGCGTTCCTACAGCAGGGGTTTGGTTAATGGTTAAGGTATTGCTGGCAGTACAGTTATCCGAAACAATCGCTTGGCTGGTATAATCTGCAATAGTCGCTTGGCAACTTGCATCAGCCGTCAAAACAATATCTGCTGGGCAGTTAATTACGGGGGAAATGGTATCTTTCAAAGTTACCTCAAAGGTACATTGGGTACTATTTCCTGAATTATCTGTTGCCGTTATCGTAATGGTTTCGCTGTCATTATGCCCAGCTAAAATAGTTCCTGCTATGGGGCTTTGGCTAATTATTAATTCATTACCTGCCGCACAATTATCTGTAACAGTTATTGTTGGTACATAATTAGGGATAATGCCTTGGCAAGTATTATCCGCAAAAAGCATTTGGTCCGTCAAACAATTAATAACAGGAGCAGTTGTGTCTATCAATTCTACCGTCATCGAACATTGGCTTTGATTGCCATTGCCATCATTTACCGTAAAGGTAACCGTATAACTAGTGCTATCTCCAGAAATTGCCGTTCCTGCTGTTGGTGATTGACTAGCTATAATACTACCTGTAGCCGTACAATTATCCGTATAATTCAATACAGGTAATAAATTTGGAATGGTATTGTCGCAATTCGCATCGGCATAAATAGTACTATCAGATGGACAAGTAATAATAGGCTGTAAAGTATCTAGTACCGTTATGACAAAAGTACATTGACTTGAATTATTCGCATTATCTGTTGCAGTTAGCGTAATGGTTTGCGTGGTATTATGTCCATTGATTATGGTATTTGGTAATGGGCTTTGCGTGACAGTAATAGCGTTGCCTGTGGCACAGGTACTTATTACGGTCGCATCATTCGTATAATCTGGAATGCTAAACGCACAAGTAGCAGTAGCAAAAACATTTTGATTTGTAGGACAAGTAATGGTCGGTGCAGTTGTGTCTTCTAACGTTACCGTAAAACTACAATTATTACTATTCCCTGCTGCATCCGTTACCGTAATTGTTACATTTTGACTAAAGCCATCTCCACTTATCAGCGTTCCTGCAACAGGATTTTGGGTCACTGTTAATGCCGTATTTCCACTACAATTATCTGCAACAGTTGCTGCCATGGTGTAATCAGGTAACGCAATTGGACAATCTCCGTCTACACTTAAAGTGGCATTGGCTGGGCAAGTAATACTTGGATTGGTATTGTCTTCATAACTTACTTGGAAGCTACAGTTTGATGAATTGCCACTTTCATCTGTTACCGTCAAAGTAATTGTTTCGGTAGTTGGGGCATTAATCAGCGTGGTCGGTGCTGGGTTTTGCGTAATTGTTAAATTGCCTGTATTGGTACAATTATCTGCAATCGTCGCCAAACTCGTATAATCCGCAATCGCTGCCTGACAATTTCCATCTAAGGTTATTGTCGTATTGGCTGGACAAATAATACTTGGTGTAATTTCATCTTTTAACGTTAGATTAAAACTACAACTATCTATATTCCCATTGGCATCATCTCCTATAATGGTTATTTTTAATACCGTATCTAAAACGCCAATGACTGTGCCTGCTACTGGATTTTGCGTTAATGTAATATTGGCAGTAGTTTGGCAATTATCTGTTTTAGTCACCATTCCTGTATAATCAGGTACGGTAATTTCGCAACTGGTATTTACTGTTAAAGTTTGATTAACTGGGCAAGTTAGACTCAGAGGTATATTATCTTTTAGACTAACCATGAAGGTACAACTAGTTGTATTTCCATTACCATCATCTACCGTCAAGGTAACCATTTCACTATCATTATGTCCAGAAAGCGTCGTTCCAGCTGTGGGTGTTTGGCTAATAACTAAAGTATTGGTCGCCGTACAATTATCTGAAACCACCACTTGATTGGTATAATCTGCAAGGCTTGCTTGGCAATTTGCATCTGCCGTTAAAACAATATCAGCGGGGCAGGTAATTAGGGGCGAAATGGTATCTTTTAGCGTTACTTCAAACCTACATTGGGTACTATTCCCCGAATTATCTGTTGCGGTAATCGTAATCGTTTCCCTATCATTATGCCCTGATAAAACTGTTCCAGCAATTGGATTTTGACTAATCGTTAATTCATTACCTACCGCACAATTATCTGTAACGGTAATGGCAGCAACATAATTGGGAATAATCCCTTGGCAAGTATTATCAGCAAAAAGCATCTGGTCAGTCAAACAGGTAATTATAGGGGAAGTCGTATCTATCAATTCTACGGTCATTGAGCATTGACTTTGATTGCCATTGCCATCATTGACGGTAAAAATCACGGTATAACTGGTGCTATCTCCAGCGATACTAGTGCCTGCTGTAGGGTTTTGTGTCACCGTCAAACTGCCATTAGCTGTACAATTATCGGAGTAATTTAATACGGGTAATAAATTAGGAATCGTATTTTCACAATCACCGTCCGTATAAATTGTACTGTCTGCTGGACAAATAATAGTTGGATTAAGCGTATCTAAAACGGTAATCTCAAAACTACATTGACTCGAATTATTATAAGCATCGGTAGCGGTTAGCGTAATAGTCTGCGTTGTATTATGTCCATTCATTACAGTATTTGGAAGGGGATTTTGCGTCAGTGTAATATTATTGCCTGTGGCACAAGGACTAGCAATTATTGCAGCACTGGTATAATCGGGAATGCTAAATGTACAAGTAGCTGTAGCATAAACATTTTGGTCAGCAGGACAAGTTATGGTCGGTGCAGTTGTGTCTTCTAAAATTACCGTAAAACTACAAATGCTACTATTTCCTGCTGCGTCGGTTACGGTAATTGTTACATTTTGGCTAGTTCCATCTCCACTAAGCATCGTTCCTGCTACTGGATTTTGGGTCACTGTTAATGCCGTATTTCCACTACAATTATCCGCATAAGTTGCTGCCATCGTATAATCTGGTAGTGCAATTGGACAATCGCCGTCTATGCTTAAAGTAGCATTGGCTGGACAGGTAATACTTGGATTAGTATTGTCTTCATAACTTACTTGGAAACTACAATTCGCAGTATTGCCACTTTCATCTGTTACGGTTAAGGTAATCGTATTGGTTATGGGTGCGTTAATGGTCGTTCCTGCTGCGGGGTTTTGGGTAACGGTTAAATTTCCCATCAGGGTACAATTATCTGAAATCGTTGCAGCATTCGTATAATCGGCTATAGTTGCCTCGCAATTTCCATCTAAATCAATGGTAATATTTGCTGGACAAGTAATGCTTGGGGCAATTTCATCTTTCAGCGTCAACTCAAAATCACAACTATCAATATTGCCGTTACCATCATTTCCGATAATGGTAATTTTCACCATAGTATCTAATACGCCTATAGTCGTCCCTGCTGCGGGACGCTGAGTTAAAGTAATGTTGGTCGTTGTTTGACAATTATCACTTTTATTAACCAAATTGGTATAATCGGGAATCGTAATTTCACAATTTGTATCAACTAGTATACTTTGGTCAGCAGGACAAGTTAAGCTCGGTGGTGTACTATCTTTTAAGGTAACTGTAAACTTACAATTAGTCGTGTTCCCATTTCCATCATTGGCAGTTAAGGTAATTTCAGTCGTAGTATTATGCCCCGTTATGCTTGTTCCTGCTGCTGGAGATTGAGTCACGGTAATAGCGCCATCTGCGGTACAATTATCCATGACCGTCGCTAAACTAGTATAATCTCCAATACTTGTCTCACAATTAGCATCGGCATTTAAAATAATATCTGCGGGGCAAGTAATAGTTGGCGCAATCATATCATTGAGCGTAACCTCAAAAGTACATTGGGTACTATTGCCAGAATTATCTGTTGCGGTAATGGTAACCGTTTCACTCGCAGTATGACCTGATAAAATGGTCCCAGCAACTGGGTTTTGGGTAATGGTTAAATCGTTATTATCGGTACAATTATCTGTTATGCTCAGAGAAGTATAATCTGGAATACTACCAGTACAAGCTGCGGTTGCAAATACCGTTTGGTCCGCTAAACAAGCAATAACTGGTGCAGTTGTATCTTTTAACTCAACCGTCATGGCGCACTGATTTTCATTGCCGTTGCCATCTTTGACTGTAAAAGTCACGGTATAATTGGTATTTTCTCCTGACACAGGCGTACCTGCCGCTGGTGTTTGCGTACTTGTTATATCTCCAATAGCTGCACAATTATCCGAATAGGTCAAAAGCGATAATAAATCAGGTACGGTATTTTCACAATTCGCATCGGCATAAATAATACTATCGGCTGGACAAATAATTGCTGGTCGAATAGTGTCAATTAAGGTAATAATAAAATTACATTGATTGCTATTGCCACTCGCATCCGTAGCAGTTAAAGTAATCGTTTGCGTTGTGCCATGTCCACTTAAAGCGGTATTTGGTAAAGGAGACTGCGTAACGGTAATCGTGCTAGTGGCACAATCGCTATTTACCGTCGCATCGCCCGTATAATCTGCTAATAATACATCACAATTCGCATCCACATAAACCGATTGATTACTAGGGCATTCAATGGTTGGTTTAGTGGTATCTTCTAAGGTTACCGTAAAATCACATTGAACATTATTGCCACTTTTATCCGTAACTGTTAGGGTAACAACTTGATTAAAACCATCGCCGCTTATCATCGTGCCTGCAACGGGACTTTGGGTAATCATTAAATCATTACCTATACTGCAATTATCCGCATAAGTAGCTGCTGTTGTATAATCAGGTAGGGCAATGGCACAATTCCCGTCAATACGAATCGTCGCATTTGCTGGACAGGTTAAGGTTGGATTCGTCGTATCTTCAAATGTTACTTCAAAGGTACAATTCATTGTATTCCCACTTCCATCGGTAACCGTCAGAGTAACCATCGTTGTGCCTGGTGCAGTAATAATTTGACCAGCAGCGGGGCTTTGAGTAATGGTCAAATCCCCCATTGGGGTACAATTATCTGAAATGGTTGCCGCACTGGTATAATCGGCTAATGTTGCTTTACAAGCTGCATCCAAAGAAATCGCCACATTTGCAGGGCAAGTAATCTGTGGTGCAATTTCATCTTTTAGGGTTAAATCAAAAGTACAATTGGCACTATTTCCATTGCCGTCATCTCCTGTAATCGTAATTTTAAGAATGGTATCTAAAACATTAATGACCGTTCCTGCAATTGGATTTTGGGTTAAAATAATCCCTGCTTCGGTTTGACAATTATCACTTTTGGTGACCATTCCTGTGTAATCAGGAACTGTAATCTCGCAATTATTATTAACTAAAAGGCTTTGATTACTAGGGCAAGTTAAAACAGGTGGGGTAATGTCTTCTAAGGTTACATTAAAGGTACAACTGGTACTATTTCCATTGCCATCAGCTGCCGTTAAGGTTATTATTTTTGCATCCCCATCTCCTGTTAATTGCGTACCTGCTGCTGGAGTCTGTGTAATGGTAATCTCACTATTTGGGGCACAATTATCAGAAAAAATTAACTGACTGGTATAATCCGCTAACACACCTTCGCAGTTAGTGTCTGCGTTGATGATTATATCTGTAGGACAAGTAATAATGGGGGCTAAAGTATCTTTTAAAGTAATCGTAAATTCACAAGTACTGATA
>JBGCFJ010000845.1:0-2289 GCA_045106885.1 Saprospiraceae bacterium | reverse complement strand
CCACTAGAGTCTATTTTACAAGCTTTTGTTGTTCCTTTTATCATTCTGTTTTTGCCCATGCATTTTAGTATGGTCATGCTGATGCTCATTATTATGACCGTTTCGGCAACGATTAATCATTTAGATATAGAAATTTATCCTAAAGGTTTTGAAAAACATTGGTTGGGTAAATGGTTAATTGGCGCAACCCATCATAGTCAGCATCACGCTAAGTTTTTGGTCAATTATGGTTTGTATTTTACTTTTTGGGACAAGTGGATGAATACGGAAAGTCCTGATTTTGAGGCCTTGTTTCGGGAGAAAACGCAAGATAATTGAACTAATCTCTTTTGACAGATACAACTTATTTTAACCACATAGTTTTTTTGATTAATATTTTTTTATATCTAAAAGACGATGCAATAAAAGGCTAACTGATAATATGCTACTAACCTAATAAAAAAGCCCCTATCATTTTACAGACAGGAGCTTTTTAACTAACATAACTATGAGAAATCGATTATTATTTTGCTTTTTTCCTTATCATCATATTACCTACCTCCATTTGCATTAAGCAATATCAATCGTTCTAGCAGGAACTGGTTTTGCCTCTTCTTTTTTAGGAATACTAATATGCAGAATTCCATTATCATAATTAGCCCCAATCTTAGTGGCATCTACGGTATCTGGTAAAGTAAACGTTCTTTTGAAAGCGGCGTACTTAAATTCTTTGCGGGTGAATTTTTCGCCTTCTTTAGCCGTTGTGTCTTCTTTCTTTTCAGAAGAAATGGTTAATACATTTTCCTCAATCTTAATTTCAATATCTTTCTTTCCATACCCTGGCGCTGCCAAAGCTAAGGAATAACCGTCGGCATCTTCTTTTACATTAACGGCTGGTTGACTACCATTCCACACGCTTAAATTTTCATCTAAATTTTTCACAAAGTCTTCGTTAAAAATATCATTAACTACTTTTGCAAAAGTTGGGAATCCGTGATTTCTTCTTCTTACTAACTGTCTCATTTTAAATAATTTTTATGGTTTTGAAATTTAACAAGCTTTCTTTTATTCCTTTTAGAATGCTTGCAATTTTTTAATTAATTTACACTTTACCTACATCAAGTCGTGTGCCATGCCATTTTTCAAGCCATTCTTGCTGAAAAACGGAAAACTAAACTGACTTTTTGTCATTAAATCTTGTTGTTGACTGACTTTTTGTCATATTTGTTTGAAAAACAAACACTTACAATCATTAAATATTCATCATGAAACAAATTATTTGCTATTGCTTATTTTTTCTAATTACGCCTTCTTATATCTATGCTCAAACTATTACAGGCCAACAGTTATTGGAAAAGAGTATTAAATATCACGACCCAAAAAATAAATGGGATAAATTTAAAGGTACTTTACCAATGAAAGAAACTCGCCCTAATGGAGCGGACCGACAAAGTGTTTTGAAATTGAATAATAAAAAAGCTTACTTTTACTTAGATCAAAACAGAGAGGGATATAGAATCGAAAAGATGGTTAAAGGGGATATTTGTAGCTATAAAGTAAATGGTTCTGCAACTGTTGTTGACAGTTTGGTACAAAAGTTCAGATTAACTTGCCCACAATTACACAGCATTAGAAATTATTACGTTTACCTATGGGGTATGCCGATGAAGCTAAAAGATCCAGGCACTCAAATTGACAAAAAAGTAAGCACCACTACTTTTCAAGGAGATGAAGTGTTGTCTATGAAAGTGACTTATACGAAAGATGTAGGCGAAGATATTTGGTATTTCTATTTTAAGCCAACCAACTATGCCTTGGTCGGTTATCGGTTTTATCACGACGAAGCCGTCAATGATGGAGAATATATTCCATTAGTAGGGGAAGAAATCATAAATGGTATTCGATTTCCAAAGGCTCGAACTTGGTACGTTAATAAAGATGATCGGTTATTGGGTGCGGATATTTTGGAAGGGCATAAATAATTTAAGGATCTTTGATATAGCAAGAATTATCAAAGTGCCTAATTTAATAAGGGGTTTCTTATAATTTAAGTAAGCTATGAAATTAACGGTAAAAGAAATTGCTACCTATTTAAACGGAACAATTATTGGCGATGACCAAGCAATTATCACCCATCCTGGGAAAATAGAACAAGCGGCAGCAGGAGCGATTACTTTTTTGTCTAATCCAAAATATGAGTCTTATGTATATGGGACAAAAGCCACCGCAGTATTAGTCAATGAAGATTTTAAGGCAACTAAAGCAATTCATACCACCTTAATTAAGGTCAAAGATGTTTATAGTGCTATT
>JBGCFJ010000844.1:0-6194 GCA_045106885.1 Saprospiraceae bacterium | reverse complement strand
TTTTGTTCCGCTCGTAACCACCAAATTTATTTGGTAGGTTCATAAATTACGGACAGTCAATATTTTGAATCAGCCAAATAAATTTGGCGATTACGTTAGACACGCAAAGCACAAGTTTACGGACAGACTCTAATTAACAATCCTGTTAAACAATACCTAAACTCTTGTCATCCTGTAATGAATAAACCATCACTTACCGTTAAATTAATTATCAGCATTTTAGTATGTGTTGCCTTGGGGTCAATTGGTGGGATTGCCACCGCTTCTTCGATTGATACTTGGTACGCCTCTGTTAACAAACCTTCTTTTAATCCACCTAATTGGTTATTTGCCCCTGTTTGGACCACTTTATTTACACTTATGGGTATTGCAGCAGCACTCGTTTGGCATGAAGGATTAGACAAAAAAATAGTTAAAAATGCATTGATTTTTTTTGGGATTCAGTTTGTCCTAAATATGGTTTGGTCTTGGTTATTTTTTGGTATGCAAAATCCAATGCTGGCTTTTATAGAAATTATTATGCTATGGATTTTTATCTTTTTGACCATTCGTGCCTTTTTTGGTGTTAAAAAAGCGAGTGGCTGGTTATTGGTGCCTTATATTTTATGGGTGAGTTTTGCGGCTTTTTTAAATTTTAGTCTTTGGCAATTGAATTGATGAATATTGGATAATAATACTGATGTAAATATCACGGATGAAGGCATCTCGGATTATCGAACTGTTTTACCCATACATTTGGTCCTTATTATAATGGGGTTGTGTAAAAAGTCCAAAATAATATCAATTTATAAATTTATCATTTTGTAACTTATTTGAATTTTAGTAAGTGATTGTTAAAATTGTTTGATTGTTAAATTGTTCTTTTACAAAGTGTTACGACAACAATTTGTAAATTCTCAATACTGGTCAGGAGACCAGCGGATAGCAGTGTCTAGTCTGGAGACTAGACACATAGAGCGCCGATATTTCTAGTCTCCAGACTAGAAATAGCTATCTCGTCGTCTCCTGACGACGCTCGTTTTGAGAACTTACAACAATTTAACAAGCTTAGCAATCAAACAATCATTCACTAAATATTTTAATTACAAATTAGGATTTAATTCAATATAGGGCTTTCTACACACCCCCTTACTTAATATCCTTTTTTAGGCGAGACTTCATTTAATAAATCTACTCCTTTTTTCATCCGTTGATAATTTTCGACTACTTGATTTACGGCACTTTGTACATTTGTTAAGCTTGCGATATGAGGCGTGACTACAATTTTTGGATGTGCCCAAAAAGGGTGATTTTTTGGTAGTGGTTCTTCTTGAAAAACATCCAAAGTAGCACCTGATAATTGACCATTTTCTACTAAGGGTAATAAATCTTTTTCCATTAAATGTCCTCCTCTACCCACATTAATTATATGCGCCCCTTTTGGTAATTGAGTCAATAATTGGTGGTTTAATATACCTTGAGTCGTTGCGGTAAGTGGTAAAATATTGATTAAAACATCCGTATTTTTCAAAAAATCAGCTAAATGGGATTGGCCTGCAAATGTTTTCACTCCATCCATACTTTTTAAAGAATTCGACCATCCTTGCACTTTAAAGCCTATTTTGGCAAATTGTTCCGCTACATATCCACCAATTTTTCCTAAACCCATGATAGAGACGGTGGTCGTTGGAATTGTCTTATATTGATGTTGTTTCCATGATTGTCTTTCTGCTTGTTGAGCGTAAGTCGGAAAATCTTTTAAATAATTCATCGTTGCTGCTAAGGTATATTCCCACATATCCACCATCAAATTAGGGTCAACGATTCTCACTACTTTAATGGGTGCTTTTATTTTATTGGTATCAAAAATATGGTCTACTCCTGCGCCTAAAGATTGGATGACTTTTAAATTAGAAAAGGCTGCTAATTGGTCTTTTTTAGGTTTCCAACAAACCAAAAATTCAGCAGTCAAAGCAGCTGAATTTGTTTCAACAATATTAATCGCCACTTCGGGTAATTTTTCTTGTAAGGCTTTTTTCCAAGCGATTGGGTCTTTATGATTGGTTAGAATGGCAATACTCATATTTATATTTTTTGGCAAAAATAAGAAAGTATAGGTGAACTATGGTTATATTGTTTTATTGCGGTATAGCCACACAGCAATAAAACAATATAACCATTAACCTACCTTTTCCCGCCTTTTTATCAACTGATAATTAGTGATAAAAAAACCAATGCCGACTAATACAAACAAAACACCTCTAGTCACAAAACTCAATTCTAAATCAAAAAACCGACACATAATTAAGGCTGCTAAAATCAGCATGCCTAGATTTAAAATACCCAAACGATTCAATTCATTGCCTCGATAGATGTAAAAAACACCTATGGACAAGACAAACAAATTACTTAATATCATTCCGATAATGGGATAATTATAACCGATAAAAAATACCAATAAGAAAAGTAAAAACCCAAAAGGAATAGGAGAAATTTTACTAAAATTTCGGATTGGTTTTAAGGAGACAATCAAATATAAACTACTCGCTATTAATAGGAAAGACACCCAAAATTCACGATGCAAAAACAGACCGTTCCAATGCATTTTTTCGGCTACAATTTCTTCCCAATAACCATAAAAAGTAAAACCTAAAAACAGACCAATTGTTCCCAATAACCCAAGCAATAAAAAAGGATTATTTCTACTACGCTTTGCTCTAAAAAATGGTTGGCAACCAATCATGAAGTAAGCGGCTAATAAGCTCACATAAGCGACCCACATTAAAACAGTGGCGTCTTTTGCCCATGTTCCTAAGGTTATTAATAATGACAATGCTATTGCCCAGGCATGATAATTAAACGCATTGCTAGTTGGCTGATTTTGGTATAATCGGTAATAATAAGGCATCGCCAATGCTAAAAGACCTACGTATATATAAGGTTCATTATTATGGACATAACCGCTACTCGTAGCATACCAAGTAATGCCAGCAAGGTAAAGTAGAGAAACAATAGAAGATTTCGTTAAGTAAATCAGTGGCAAAACTAAAAGCATCCAAGTTAATAAAAAGCTACTCAATTCGCCTTCTAAATTATAAATCTGACTGACCATGCCAATGCATGCTCCTACTGCAAAAAATAGGAAAACAGCCGAACTTTCTTGCCAAGTTTTACTTTCTTTTTCCTTATATAAGGTATAGCCGCAAGCTGCTTGCCCAATAATCATGGGCAGAAAGGCTAAAAACGTTTTTAATGGTCGAGAGAAATTATCCCAATTATGCGCAATAATCAACATAATGCCCAAACCAATTAATGCAGCGCCCAATACACTTAAAACCAATCCTAATCTATTCGGTGCGGTGGCTCTTTTTTGGGCTTGATGAGCTAGAATAGCTGTGGCTGTTGTTTCGTCGATGATTCCCGCCTCCACGAGGTCATCAAGGTTAATATTTTGGAGTTTTCTCATATTCTAGTAGGTTAGTTGATAGGATTTTTATCTAGACACTCCAAGGTCATGAAGACACTTGGAGGTCCGCCAACAACGAAATATCGGCATTATTTTTTAGTCATTCCTTAGCTCAATTTTAGTAAATTTAGCATTTATTTCAATAGTTCCCTTATTTTTTTCCCTCAAATTGACAAGTTCATCTAAGTTAAGAAAATAATTTACATTTTAATAAGGGACGAGGCAATAAATAACCTACCAGAAATGATGAGGTTATTTTTTCTTTTAGCAAGGCAAAAATTTCTAACATAGCCCAGTTACGTTATAAATTTTTAACGCAGCTAAAAGATGAAAATTCGCTGAATTTGAACCGCAAAGCGGACGGGTAGCGAATCCATCAGGCTGGTAAGTTATTATTTTCCTCGTCCCTAAGGCCAAAAAGTGGCTGGGCTAAAGGGGTTTGGGGAGCAGAAAGGTTGATTTAGGTCGGTATATTATTAGTGGAACTACCCTATTTAAACAGGTCGACTTAACCGAATTATTTACACATGCCCCAAAGGTATTGGAAGAATATTTTCCTGATTATGCGACTATTTATACCGCTAATGATTGGACATTTTTTCCTTCTATAGGTCGAGTATATGTCCATGAAGTAGCTCAAAAAGTATTAGGTTGGCAACCAAAATATGATTTCCAATGGGTTTTAGATTGTTTGAAAAATAATAAAGATTTTCGCAATCCATTGGCGGTAGCGGTGAGTATTCGTGGGTATCACGAGCAGACTTTTGAGGATGGGCCTTATCCTGTGTAAAAAATACAATAAATATGTTGACAAAAAAGCAGCCGAAAAATTCACTAATTTTTCAGCTACCAATCTATCTTCTATTTGCTTAATGACTTAAATAAGTTATCCAATATCACTTAAAATATATCTGAAAAATATTTAAAGTCTAAATATCAGAAAATTTCAGCCATTTATGATTTTCATAATCGTATAACTTACAAGCCCTCATCGAGTCTAGATAAAACTTAGGTGTCCACTCGACAATATTAACCCTACCCGCAAAATTTTGCTCCATATCCGTTTGAGCTTGTCTTAGGTTATAGAGCGGAATCTGCATATTGCTGTGATGGGCGGTATGTTCCATAATGTTGTGCATGATAAAATTAAGTGGTCCAGGGAATTTAATGTGTACCGTATCTTCCATTTGAACTTCCCAAAAATGCCATTCTTCGTCCTTGTTATACCAACGAGTATGTTCATTGGTGTGGTGTTGAAGAATGAGGAAACCAATAATCCAATTCCAGGTCCATACAGGCAAAAGAATAATGGTAAAAATGTTAATCGCAATGGAACTTAGCGTCCCATCCGCAAAATAAACAGAAACACCAACCAATAAAGCTAAGAAACTAACTAATAGTAAAAAATCTAACCATAAAATGGTCTTATTTTCTTTTTCAATATGTGGAATATTCTTAAAAGGAAAGATTATTTTTGGTAACCAAATATTATGAGAATAATAGAAACCATGTCCCAAAGGATGGCGGTATACCCGATACATAAATTGCTTGAAAGGACTGAGGGCTTTATATTCTTGTGGAGACAAAGGCGTGTAAACATAATCTTTGTCTTTGTGGTTGGTAAATGCATGATGGGTTTTATTATGCCCTAATTCCCACAAAGAAAAACTATGAAAAGAAGGTAAAAAACTAAGTCTCCCAAGCAGACCATTCATCAATTTATTTTTGGTAAAACTGCCATGGCAACTATCATGACCAACAATAAATAAAATCCCAGTCATCGCGCCCATAGAAAGACTATAGAGCAATTTTAGACCAATGGAGTTTGCCTGAAGAAGGGCGTAGAATAATAAAAGATAAATGGAGACATCCATCAAAAAAATTAAAATTGGCCGAAGCATTTTTTTGTGGACGTGATTTTTAAGGATAGCATTAACCTCTGATGCCTTAATGACCTGCTGTTCCATAAACGTGCTGTTGTTTGTTGAGTAGTTTAAGTTTTTATCAATTATTTAATTTTTACCTTATATGTTATCTATTGATAACCAAAATAAATAGAAAATAATTTAGAACATTTCAACTGTCACATCTATGATTAAGTAGAGAGAGACAAATAAAATGTAGTTTAAACTTAATAAAAAACGACAGCAGTAAAAAGTAAAATCTTTGATTTTTTGAATATTTATTTAAGATATATTAAATTAACAATCAGGTAGTTATGCGTTTTTAGACAATCAGCTAAAAAATCAATAATATAAAAAATGATACGTCAATATTTAAATCCGTTGGGAAGTCTAATCCGTTGGGATTTAAATAAAAAAATTATAGCCAGAAAGGCGACTTTTATGGCTCATGCAAAAGCTTTCTTGCCCTTAGATTTGTTTGTATCCTTTCGCTCTTCTTCTGATGAATGATTCCGGGGAGGTTTAGGAGGCTCCATGTTCTCTTCTTCTTCTTGATTGCTTGGAGAATTATTACTATCTGAACCAACATCACTCTCTGTATTGCTATCTTTTTTTTGAGTATTTCCTGGTATATCTGGTTTGCCTTGTTCGCCTTTAGGACGATTTATTTCATCTTTTAAGCTTTGTAGCTCTATTTGTTGTTTGGTTAATAATTGTAAAACCAACTCCATCATATTTAAAACAAGGGCTTGGTCTGCCTCAGTCATCTGACCTGGCACCATACCTCTTAGTTTTTTTATGGCGTTGTTGATATTCATTTTCTATTTTTTATTCCCGCAAAAAAT
>JBGCFJ010000843.1:0-28086 GCA_045106885.1 Saprospiraceae bacterium | reverse complement strand
GCTAAAGGATAATGGCTGCCACACATGGTTCCTTCAATCCTTTTAAATAACAACTAACACGCCAAACATTTTACCAATTCTTAGACTTCCTGCTGGTTGATTCAAACCAAAATCATATTCCCAGTCGATGGGATTATTCAGATAATTTTGTAATTCATAAACAGCCACCTTGCATAAACTATGTGGTTTTTCAAGAAAAGGAGAAGGGAATTTTGGAGGAATCCAATAATCAGCAATATCAGATTTAAATGGTAGGAAACAATTCTTTGGCAAGGTAAATTTTTAGATAATAAGGAATAAATTTTGGGTTAAAATTAATCATTTTAAACCAGTTTATACAATCGCATCTCAAAATGCCGTGCGCTCCCTTTTATGAATTTCCAAGCTACAAATGACATTTTGAGATGCACTCGTTTATACTTTTATTAAAAAAGCATCAAATTTGTCTTTATGAAAAAAGTAAATGCCAATATTTGCCAACGATGTGAAGCGACCTTTGCTTGTAAAGCAAATGATATTACTAACTGCCAATGTGCGAATGTAATCATTTCAACGAAAACTCAACAGTATTTAAGCCGTACAAATTATGGTTGCCTTTGTAAAAACTGTTTGGTTGAAATTAATCAGCAAATAGAGAATGGAATGGATGTTTGACTAGATGTGCCTTTAATTTGATTTAGTGATAAATAGTGTCGAAGCTACGCTCCTTTAATGGTAATTTGGAGCATTCATTCTTACAGACTGTGCCAGAGCTACGCTCTTTTGAGGCTAAAAGGAGCTTTAGCTCCGAAACCGTCTGTAGTATTTTGATTTATTTGCAGTTTTTCAAAGGAGCGTAGCTTCGTCACCAAATTTTACATCAATTAAAGCTACCCCCATTTGACCAAGGTCATCACGTAAATTGTAGTTTGAAAATGAATTTCCAAAAAAATAATCTTCTTTCCTTAGAAATGAATTTCCAAGCTACAATAGGCTTTTTTCAAATATATCCTTAAATTAGCCAAACTAAACTAATAACCAATGCATAGAGGCTTCCTTTGGATAACTATACTTTTTTTATGGACTTGCCAACTACAGACCGAAGCCCCTGTCAGTTACAATCAAGATATTCGACCTATCTTCAACCAAAAATGTTTGCCTTGCCACGGAGGCATCAAACAATCAGGTGGATTTAGCTTATTATTTGAGGAAGAAGCTTTTGCCAATACCGATTCGGGACAACCCGCCATTATTAGAGGTGATGCCGCTCAAAGTGAACTTTTTAAAAGATTACGCCACCCAGACTCAGAATTACGAATGCCATTGGATAAAACTGCCTTATCCGAAACCGAGATACAGTTAATCGAAAAATGGATTAATCAAGGGGCAAAATGGGAACAACATTGGGCGTATAGTTCCCCTAATCCTGCTATCCAACCACCAATAATTGCCGATACTGCTTGGGCAAATAATGGCATTGACCACTTTATTTCGCAACGTTTAGCACAAGATAGTCTTCTGCCGAATGCAGAGATGGACAAAGCTAGTTTATTGCGCCGATTGTCTTTAGATTTGATTGGATTACCACCAAATTTGGCAGAAAGCGAAGCATTTTTAGCAAATACTTCAGAGAATGCTTATGAGCTAGAAGTTGACCGCTTATTAAATTCCCCGCATTTTGGCGAAAGATGGGCGAGTATGTGGATGGATTTGGCACGTTATGCAGACTCCAAAGGCTATGAAAAAGACTTGTATCGGAGTATTTGGAAATATAGAGATTGGTTGATTCAAGCCTTCAATCAGGACATGCCCTTCCAACAATTTACGATAGAACAACTAGCTGGCGACCTTTTACCAAATCCTACCGAAAGTCAGTTAATTGCAACTGCTTTTCATAGAAATACGATGGCGAATGATGAAGGCGGAACGGATGATGAAGAGTTTAGAAATTATGCCAATATTGAACGAGTCGGCACTACGTTTGAGGTTTGGCAAGCGACCACCATGTCTTGTGTGCAATGTCATAGTCATCCTTATGACCCGTTTAAGCACGAAGATTTTTATAGTTTTATGTCCTTTTTTAATAATACGGTGGATAGAGATATTTATCACGAAGCACCCAATATTTTCACTTATGAAGGGAAAAATAAACAAGAAGTCCAAGAGATTATTGCTTGGATTCAGCAACGTTTAAAACCAGCAGATGAATTGCCCCTAAAAGGTTTTTTACATCAACAAAAAACGGATTTGGTCAATCATCTGGGGTATCGAAAAGTGGAGATTGAGACTTTTGATGCAATTGGTGGTTTTATTGAATTAACTGCTCCCGAGCAAAAAACTATTTTTCAAGTACAAGATTCTTCTTGGCTGCGATTTGAGCAAATTGATTTAACCAATATTGAAGCGATTTCTTATCGCTATGTAACGCCTTATGGTGGATTTATTGAAGTACATTTGGATTCTCTGGATGGTCCAATGATTAGTAATATTTCCCTTCCTTTAACTGCTAATGCTAAAGCAAGTTATCAGCAACGATGGAACAAATGGCGTACATTAAAAGTACCAATTGAAGCAACGACTGGCAAGCACGATATATATTTGTTTTTTAGAAAAGATAAAATTGCCGATGCTGATTTATTACGGTTAGACTGGCTTTATTTTCATGAGCAGTCGCCTAAACTGGCGGCGTATAACCAATCTTTTCAAAAAAAATTAGCCCAATTAGATGCAGTTGAATCCGTTCCTACGCCTATTTTGCAAGAATTACCACTCCAAAAAAGACGTAAAAATCACCTTTTTGAAAGAGGAAATTGGCTGGTTCAAGGCAAAGAAGTAAAAGAAGCTGTACCAGAAATATTAGGGCAACTCCCTAAAGACTTACCGCCAAATCGCCTAGCAATGGCAAAATGGTTGACCAGCCCAGAAAATCCTTTAACTGCTAGAGTCATCGTCAATCGCCTGTGGGAACAATTATTTGGCTATGGAATTATTGAAAGTTTAGAAGATTTTGGCACCCAATCTTTACCTCCTTCCCATCCTGAATTATTGGATTGGCTGGCGGTTCAGTTTACCCAGCAACATCAGGGAAGTATCAAACAAGCACTTAAACAAATCGTCTTATCTGCTGCTTATCGCCAAAATAATTATGTCTCGAAAGAAAAATTAGCAAAAGACCCTCGGAATCGCCTTTTATCCAGAGGCCCTAGAATTAGACTAAATGCCGAGCAGTTGCGGGACCAGATTTTGTCCGTTAGTGATGCCTTAAATCCTACTATGTATGGGCCAAGCGTTCAACCTCAACGCCCAGCAGGAACAGACCAATTTAGGTTTGGCGATGCCTTTAAATTAAGTACTACTGAAAATCAAAATAGGCGTAGTTTATATACTTATGTCAAAAGAACCAATCCTTTTCCCAATCAAATTACCTTTGATGGAACGGATAGAACTACTTGTGCTAGTCGGCGCATTAGAACGAATACGCCACTACAAGCTTTGGCACTTTTAAATGACCCTGTTTATATGGATGCTGCTCGAACCATTGGTCACTATATGGATACCTTGACGGTTGATAGCGAGTTAGACCGTTTAAAAATGGGCTATCAAAAAGTCCTATTGCGCCCCCCTAATGACGCTAAATTGCAAGATTTATTTACTTTGTATAAAGAAGCCAAAAAACACTATAAAAAAGAGTCCGCTTTGGCGGTTAATCTTGTCGCTAAACAAACGCCAAAAAAAGAGGAATTGGCTGCCTTGACAATGGTGGCGCATGCACTTTTGAATTTGGATGAGTTTGTGAATAATTGATGAATAAAAATCGTTTTACGACATTTCAACCCAACCCTAGCCCTTCCCTTCAAAGGGAAGGGAACGATTTTTCGTCAAAAAAGATATTTATGGAGCAAAAATCACAGAAGTTTCCAATTTGACGACTCCCCTCCTTTTCAAGGGAGGGGCGGGGGTGGGTTACTGGACAATTACAAGAAATCAGTTAATATGAATATACATCAAGAAGCAGCCCTAGCCATCGGAAAATACCACTCCAGAAGATACTTCCTAAAGCAATGTATGGGCGGATTAGGCACAATGGCATTAGGGTCTTTGATGGATTTAGGAAAATCAACGATTGCACCAAAATTAAAGAATGGTTTAGGCCCTCATTTTCCACCTACTGCCAAACAAGTGATATTTTTGCACATGGCAGGCGCCCCTTCTCAACTAGAATTATTTGATTATAAACCCGTTTTACAAAAATACGATGGGAAGGCATGTCCAGCTTCTTTATTAGAAGGAAAACGATTTGCTTTTTTAAAAGGAACGCCCCAGATGATGGGCCCGCAAGCTAGTTTTCAACAATATGGGCAAACGGGAAGTTGGGTGTCCCAACATTTGCCGCATTTTTCTAAAATGGTCGATGACGTCAGTTTTTTAAAGGCGATGCACACCGATGAATTTAATCATGCACCCGCCCAATTATTCATGCATACAGGCAGTCCTCGATTGGGCAGACCGAGTATGGGTTCTTGGATGATGTACGGTTTAGGGTCAGAAAATGAAAATTTGCCTGGTTTTGTGGTCTTAACGTCAGGGAGTGACCCAAGTGCGGGTAAAAGTGCTTGGGGCAGTGGTTTCTTACCCTCTTTGCACCAAGGCGTACAATGTCGCTCGCAAGGTGACCCGATTTTATATTTGAATAATCCAGCAGGAGTAGATGAACGACTTAGAAAACGGTCAATTGAGATTATTAACGAGATTAACCGAAAAGAATACGAAGCGGTAGGCGACCCAGAAATATTATCTAGAATTTCCCAATATGAATTGGCATTTCGGATGCAAGCCGAAGTCCCCGAAGTAATGAATATTAAAGATGAACCCGATTATATCCATGAACTTTACGGCACTAAACCTGGTCGAATTTCTTTTGCGAATAATTGCCTTTTAGCTCGTCGATTGGTAGAAAAAGGCGTGCGATTTGTACAATTATACGATAATGCTTGGGACCATCATGGTGCAGGAAAAGGCAGCGGTGTAGTGGACGGCTTGGCTGGTGCTTGTAAAAATGTAGACCAACCAATTGCCGCTTTATTACAAGACCTAAAAATGCGAGGATTATTAGATACCACTTTAGTTGTTTGGGGCGGCGAATTTGGGCGAACTCCGATGAAAGAAACTCGTGCCTCTGGCGCTGATTTTAAAGGCAGAGACCATCATGCGGAAGCTTTTACCATCTGGATGGCTGGCGGTGGCGTCAAAGCAGGTACAACTGTTGGCAAAACTGATGAATTAGGTTATTATGGTATTGAAGGAAAAACGCATATTCATGATTTACAAGCTACTATTTTGTATTGTTTGGGCATCAATCATGAGCAATTAACTTATGCTTTTCAAGGGCGAGATTTTCGATTGACGGATGTACATGGGCATGTGATTAAAGATATTTTAGCGCATGTTTAAAATATCAACAAAGTGCTTAGGGCATAAAATCGGAGTAATTTTTAACGATATGCGGCACAACTCACAGAGTTGTGTTACTTTCGAGCGTCAACAATAAGGAGTTGTGTAAAAAGCCTCCTTTTATAAAAATTCATCTTTGTAACTTATTGTTAAAATTGTTTGATTGTTAAATTATTGTTTTACAAAGTGTTACGACAACAATAGCTCGTCAGATTAAAAACTGATAATTATCCGTTGGGGCATTAAATCCGCTGGGGATATATTTCTTTAAATCCCAACGGATTAGACTTCCCAACGGATTTAAATATTGACGCATCATTTTTTATAGTATTGATTTTTTAGCTGATTATCTAAATTTGTAAATAAGCCATATAGTAGTAAAACCAACTCGTCGGATGACTCCGTCGTCCGATTAGTTCCAAGGCTTTTGCCGCCTGACCTTCAAGTGTCTTTTCCTAAAAAATAATACCCATCAAATCATGTTTAGCCGACCCCTAATTTTAAGAAAAACTTAAAACAGTGCCTCCTCTCATTAAAAAAACCTTAAAACCTCAAATTAAGTAATAACAAGACTCAACTTATTGTTATTCCTTTCGTTTTAAAGATATAAATTAAAGCAATCATGAATCGAAAGACAATTATTATATTCCTAGCCCTCCTAATGCCATTTTGGGTCTATTCCCAAGCACAAAAAATGGATACGGTCAAGACTGTCGCAAAGAAAAAAATGTCCAAAGCAGAGCTATTAAAGTCGACGAATGATGGCCCTTATATTTTCATTGAAGATGACCGATTGGTAGAGAAAAACATTGTGGAGGGCAAAGTAATCACTAAATCCTTGGCAAAAGATGCCTTTAAAACGGAATTTAAAAGAGACAAGTCGAAGTATAAAAAAGTAGCTAAAATTGCGGCTTTGAGTGATATTCATGGGCAACATGAATTAGCTGTAGAAATTTTAACCAATCATCATATCATTGACAGCCTACAAAATTGGACTTATGGAGAAGGACATCTAGTCATCGTTGGGGATATATTTGATAGAGGGCCTTTGGTCAACGAAACACTCTGGTTGCTTTATAAATTGGAACAACAAGCCGAAGCAGCAGGCGGCAAAGTGCATGTTTTACTGGGCAATCACGAATATCTAGTTTTTCAAAATGATTTAAGATACATTCACAAAAAATATAGAATCGTTTCTGCTTTATTCAAAACGAGTTACACCGATTTATATGGTCCAAATACGGTAATGGGTAGATGGTTGCGGTCTAAAAATACGGTCATCAAAATAAATAGTAACACCTTTGTGCATGGTGGCATTTCCAAAGAATTTTTAGGGGTCACTTATAATATCAATGAAATTAATCGCATCATGGGAGAATCTATTGATGTGGAAGAAACAGTCTTGGATTCTACGGGAATTTCTTACCATTATTTCGGAGAAAAAGGGCCTGTATGGTATCGAGGTTATTTTAGAGATAGCTTGCCCGATAGCGAAATTTCGGATATTCTTTCGGAGATTTATTCAAAGCATATTGTTGTGGGGCATTGCTCTAACGAGACGGTTGTAGAATTATACGATGGGAAGGTCTATGGCGTAGATTCCAGTATTAAAAAAGGGGAATACGGCGAACTTTTATTGATAGAAGATAAAAAATATTATCGAGGTACTAAGGATGGGGAACGGATTGGTTTTTGAGGTTAATTAGAATCCGTACTTAAAATTTTTTTTTACCACAGAGAGACGGAGGACATAGAGTAACACGGAGTTTTTTGACGAGTATAGCTTATTTTTCTTAGTTAAAAATAAAGGTGGCTATTTACTAAATAAGTGTTTTTTTTCAACTGAAAACTCAAATGAGGTCAACTGAAAAATCCAGATGAAAGAAAAAAAGGGTATCTTTGGAGAGTAGTTCTTTGCTCGAAAAGTAGTGCAGGAAAGACTGAAAAGAGGTAAAAAAGCGTGCAGAGGTTTTAGTTCGTTGACCCGATTAGTGATAAGTTCCCCCACGTTAGCACCTTTAATTACGCAGAGAACGAACCAATAGCAAACATTGACCTTTGGGGATTACAGAAACATAGAATGGTTGACGGTTCATCCAATTAGCAAACTGTAAAGCAATCTCACTATGCGCAAATGTACCGCCATATTTACCCCGAACGACCTTTAAACCTTTAGCATTGGTATAGTCAATAAAACAAGTAATCGACCCCGTTCTTTTCATAAACTGCTCTAGCACATATCGTTCGTAGCCTTTAAACCCTCGTAATTGTGAGGGTTTAAAATCGGTGTTATTCAATCCTTCCCACTCTTTTAAAAACTCCACATTTCCTTGATTGGCCATCCACGCCCGAATAATAGTAGCAGGCTGCTCGGCATCCTTAAACTTAGCCATATCTGTCAAGCTGTAATAAATGACTCCATCTATCTCATACTTGCTGATAGTTATATCCGCTATCTTGTGGGAAGTTATTTTTTTAATGTAGCTGTTGTTTACTTAGCAAAAGCTAGTCGAGTTCTTACATAATCCACCAAATAGCAATCCATAAAGTAGCTGCTAAGATGGCATTCGCTCTAGGATTTAAACCTTCCGGATGGAAAAATAAAAGGGCTAAGATAAATGCAATTGGGCCTAAAATTAGACCGATGGTTTTGGAATTGATGGTCATATTCGTTTTATAAAAAGGTAATGAACAACAAATGTATCAAATACATGATAAATAAAGAGAATGAAATACCAATACCTACCATTTTTGTGGCTAAAGGCAGATTTAATTCCATCTGACTAGCAATTATCGCTACAAGATTCACAGAACCAATCGCTGCTCCCAAAACAGCTATTTCGATAATCATTATATCTGCATTGATGAAGGTAACTAACCATAGGTAAATTAACAAAAGTCTTTACTAGCGATTTCTGAAACTAAACTTCAACTGGGTAGGAGTTGAACAAATTTGAGGAGGATATTTTGTTTCTGAACAAAGACATTTAAAAACGAATAGCCTTTGTTATTGGTTTTTAAATGGATGAAATACAGGAGCAAAAGATTCCCTCAAAAAGTTTAAATCTTACCCAGTTGAAGTATAATTTAAATCGTCGAGGTAATATTCCCGTGACCAAACTTAAGAAAAGTAATAATAGATTGACCATCATTCGGGGGATAAAAAAAACGACCGAGCGGATCACACGTCCCTCGGTCGATTAAATATTACTAAACTTGGTATCTTTAAGAGTGATGAGTTATTAGTGATAATTTATGAGTCTTCACTAAATTGCTCCCTCTTATTTTTAATTATTTTTTGGTGGCAAACTTGACACTATTTTAAGCACCACACATCAAACAATCTGGATCATCTAAACTACAAGCTTGTCCATCTGCCATGTCTTCCATACTTGCCGCAATAGCACCAACATTAGCTGTCGCCTTAGCATTTACTCGCTGATGTTTTTGGTCCAAAGTAAACTTAATTGGGTCAACTGCTGCCTTACTTCTTAAGTAGTACATTCCTGTTTTTAAGCCCTTTTGCCATGCATAAAAATGCATAGAAGACAACTTACCGAAGTTTGGATTTTCGACAAATAAGTTCATACTCTGACTTTGACAGATAAAAGCACCTCTATCCGCTGCCATGTCAATAATTACCTTTTGACTAATTTCGTAAGATGTTTTGTACAAATCCTTTAATTCTTGTGGAATTTCTTGAATTTCTTGCACAGAACCATTGGCTGCCATCAGTCTTTGCTTCATCTCATCTCCCCAAAGATTCAATCTGATTAAATCTTTTAATAAGTGCTTATTCACGATGATATGCTCCCCTGATAAAGTTCTTCGAGTATACATATTAGAAGTATACGGCTCAAAACATTCATTATTTCCTAAGATTTGAGAAGTAGAAGCAGTTGGCATTGGCGCTAATAATAAGCTATTTCTTACCCCATGCTTTTTAATCTTCTTTTTCAAATCTGCCCAATCCCATCGGTCAGTTGGCGTTACGCCCCACATATCATATTGTAAAATACCTTGACTTACTGGTGATCCTTCATAAGAAGAATAAGCACCGTCTCTTTTTGCAATAGCATTAGATTCTGTCATTGCTGCAAAGTAAATCGTTTCGAAAATATCACTATTTAATTTACGAGCTTCTTTGCTATCAAAAGGCATCCGCATTCTAATAAAAGCATCCGCCAATCCTTGCACCCCAATTCCTACTGGACGGTGACGCATATTAGAATTTTCCGCCTCTATTACTGGATAATAATTAACATCAATAACTTTATTCAAGTTACGCGTCACTACCCTAGACACCTCATATAATTTCTCAAAATCGTAGGTTTGGTCCTCCTTCACAAATTTCACTAAAGAAATAGAAGCCAAGTTACATACCGCTACTTCATCAGGAGCAGTATATTCCATAATCTCCGTACAAAGGTTACTAGATCGAATCGTACCTAAATTCTTTTGGTTAGATTTTTTATTAGCAGCATCCTTGTATAAAATATAAGGTGTACCCGTTTCAATCTGAGAATCTAAGATTTGAAACCATAAATCTTGTGCTTTAATCGTCTTTCTTGCTTTGCCTTCTTGCTCATATTGGTGATATAAAGCTTCAAATTCCCCGCCGTAGCAATCGAATAAACCTTTCGCTTCGTTCGGATCAAATAAAGACCATTGTCCATCATCTTTTACTCGTTGCATGAATAAATCAGGAATCCACATCGCATAGAATAAATCTCTAGCTCTCATTTCTTCCTTCCCGTGATTCTTCTTTAATTCTAGAAAATTTTCAATATCCGCATGCCAAGGTTCTAAATAAACTGCAAAAGCACCTTTTCGCTTCCCACCACCTTGGTCTACATATCTTGCCGTGTCATTGAATACTTTTAACATTGGAATGATACCATTAGAAGTACCACCTGTTCCTTTAATATAACTTCCTTGCGCTCGGATATTATGAATAGATAAACCAATACCACCAGCAGATTGAGAAATCTTAGCACATCTAGTCAAGGTCTCAAAAATACCAGAAATACTGTCATCTGTCATGCTTAATAAAAAGCAAGAAGATAATTGTGGTTTTGGTGTTCCCGCATTAAATAAAGTTGGCGTTGCGTGGACAAACCACTTTTCAGACATTAAATTATACGTCTCTACTGCTGATTCAATATCAGTTCCATGAATACCCACAGCGGCTCTCATCAACATGTGTTGTGGTCGTTCAACCACCTGCTTATTCATTCTTAATAAATAAGACCGTTCTAAAGTCTTAAATCCGAAATAATCAAAATTATAATCTCTATCGTAGATAATAGCAGAATCTAAAACATCTCTATTTTTCCAAATGGTTTTATAAGCACTTTCACTAATTAAGCCCGCTTTTTCCTGTGTTTTTGGGTCTACATAATTATACAGTTGCTTAATCGTTTTAGAAAATGATTTATCTGTTTCTTTATGAAGATTAGAAATAGCAATTCTTGCCGCTAAGATGGCGTTATCTGGATGATTTGCTGCCATAGTAGCTGCCGTTTCCGCAGCCAAATTATCTAATTCTACGGTTGTTACCCCATCATATAAGCCTTGGATAACCTTTTTTGAAATCTCTATGTAATCAACATACTGGGAGTTGAGTCCATAACATAACTTCTTAATTCTTGCAGTGATTTTGTCAAAGCTTACGCTTTCTGTCTTACCGCTCCTTTTAAGGACTTGCATATCAATTTTAAATTTTAAAGTGAATAAAGTGTTTCAAGTACTATTGAATGCAGTCAGTAGCCAGTAGTAATTAGTCATTGGTCAGTAGTTAATCTTAAAATTCAAGTAACTACTGACTAATCACATTTATACTAATGACTAATAATTGCTTTTGTGTAGTTTCTCAATAATTCTTGAACATATTTGTTTGTTAGTAATAGTTGCTAATTGCTTGATTGTTTTAAGGAATTGGTTGTTATTGAGGTACGTTGCCTATCGTACCTATTTCCACCAATCATTAAAAATCTTCATCTAGTGTAAATACTTGTTTATCTCGATCAGCCATTACGCCTGACTTTTGATAATCACCAACTCTTTTCTCAAAGAAGTTAGTTTTTCCTTGCAGCGAAATCAATTCCATCCAAGGAAATGGGTTTTCTGCATTATAAATTTTATCATTGCCTAAAGAAGCTAATAATCTATCCGCTACAAATTCGATGTACTGACACATCAAATCTGAATTCATACCTATTAAGTTTACTGGTAAAGCATCAGAGACAAATTCTTTTTCAATGTCTACTGCATCTCGAATCATCCCTTCTAAGACTTTCTTATCTAGTTTTTGCTCGATATGGTTGTTATATAATAAACAAGCAAAATCGCAATGCATACCTTCATCTCTAGAAATCAATTCATTAGAAAAAGATAAACCTGGCATTAAGCCTCTTTTCTTTAACCAAAAAATAGAACAGAAAGAACCGGAAAAGAAGATACCTTCTACTGCGGCAAAAGCCACAATTCTTTCAGCAAAATTTCCATTATCAATCCATCTCAAAGCCCATTCCGCTTTCTTTTTCACACAATCTAAAGTCTCAATCGCATTGAATAAATAATCTTTCTCCTTATTATCCTTAATATAAGTATCAATTAATAAAGAATAAGTTTCTGAATGGATATTTTCCATCATAATTTGGAAACCATAAAAGAATTTAGCTTCTGTATATTGCACCTCACTAACGAAGTTCTCCGCTAAATTCTCATTCACGATTCCATCACTCGCTGCAAAGAAAGCCAATACATGTTTGACAAAATGACGTTCATTATCATTCAGCTTGCTATCCCAATCTACTAAATCTGCAGAAAGGTCAATCTCTTCCGCTGTCCAAAAACTAGCTTCACATTTTTTGTAGAATTGCCAAATATCATCATGTACAATCGGAAAAAGCACAAACCGATTTGGATTCTCTTTTAAAATAGGCTCAACAAAAGCACTCATATTCAAAATTTCGTTTACGTTATTGCAGAAGTTAGAAGTCAGATTTACACACACGACAATCTCACTTCTGACAATGAAATGGTCTGACATCTGGCTTCTTTCTACATTCTGCAACAATTTGTTTATTAAAAAAAGATTGATGCGAAAAATAAAAATTTATTAGTCCTTTTCAATCAGGCACATAGCTAGTTGTAGGTGTTTATACCGCACCAAATATGTGTTCTGTTTGTTTATTTTAGTTATAATCGAATGTTTCTTTCTTCTAGATATCCCTTTGTCCGTGAAAGAATTAGGTAGGATGGATACGCTTATTCTGCGTTTTCATCATAGTGACATAAAATTAATAACAAATACGGGTTTTTAAAACCAAAGTTTTCCACACATTGTTAATAACTTATTTAAAACACTGATTATCAAAATCAAATAAATTTAATTAAGTTTTCCACAGTGTGGATAACTTAATGTTAATAATTTTCTACCTATCAACAAATTAGTGACTATTTAGGAAAAAATAATGCAGTATTTACATTAAATCAGCTTTTTCTGTCGAAAGAACCAAGCTAAAACCATGGAAATCAAGATACTAACCCCTATAATGCCAAAAAATGGCAAAGTAGAGCCTGATTCTGAATCAAAAGGCACATTGACATTCATCCCGTAAAAGCTCGCCACTAAGGTAGGTACCATTAAAATAATTGTCACTAAAGTTAGTCGTTGAATAACAACATTCAAATTGTTTGAAATGATAGAAGCATAAGCATCCATCGTACTACGCAAGATATTGGTATAGACATTGGACATTTCTAATGCCTGGCTATTGTCAATAATAATGTCTTCAAATAAGTCCATTTTATCCTCATCTGGCCGAATATGTAAAAAATCCGTCCGCTTCATTTTGAGCTTTAAGAGATCATTGGCACTCAAAGTATTTACAAAATAGACTAAACTCTTTTCTATACTTAATAATTGGCGAAGTTTACTACTCTCCAAAGAATCACTTAATTCTTTTTCGATTAAATTCCTTTTTAAATTTAAGCTTTTCAAGCAACTCAAAAAGCGATACACGGTCTGTTCAAAAATATGCAACACAAATAATTGCTCATCTGCGGGGTCAAAGTTTTTAATCCGATTTTCTAAGAATAAATCTAATACAGGATTCTCAAAAGCAGAAATGGTAATAATATGTTCTAATGTTAGAATGATTCCAATCGGTACGGTCACATAAATCGACTCATCTTCTCTCACTTTATTATTTAGAATAGGCGTATTCAAAACAATCAAACGTAAATCATCTTCTCTTTCATACCGAGACCGTTCATCCACATCCAGTGAATCCGTCAAAAAATCTAAAGGGACTTCATACTTTTCCGAAACTTCTTTTAACTCTTCGTGACTAAAAGGTGGGGTAATATTTATCCAGCAAGACACCTCTGGCTCTTCTAATATTTTTATTTGACCATTATATTTTATTAAATATTGAATCAATGGTTATTTTTTTTATGACTAAATTCTGTGTCTACTTGATGGATTTTTTTTAGGTGTGCAAACTTACGGGTTTTGTGTTGGAGGGACAAAATAAAATCAAGGTTATTAGAAGTTATTAAAAGTAATTGACTCTTAATTAACAAAAAAGTAATATTAGTTAGTTGACAAAAATTAGCTGAATGAACAAATATTCATCCGCTTTATTTAGAACATGTTTTAGAGCGTCAGCTAAAAAATTGATATTAAAAAATCACTTCATATTTTATTTATTCCCGTTCCACCTTTAAAGTGGTCTGTTTTGAAATGACTTAATTCTCTGATTATTAAGCATTAGCCATTTTTTATAACCGACCAGTTTTATGACGGAAAGGGAATAGCTCGTCAAATCCGTTGCCTTACATCCGTTGCCAACTGTATATATTAATTGGCAACGAATCTAGGGCAGCGGATAATTATTAGTTTTTTAACGGACTATCTATTAAATTTCTACTTCCTGAAAACCAATATTAGAATTACTATTAAAATTACTGGATAACGGGAAGTTATCCAGTAATACGTCCAAAACATTGGGGCTTTACGGTTAATATTTAAACATGCTCTTAGAAGTATTAATAGTAACTCATATTAACTTGAACTCATACAATGAAAAACATCGTAATATATAATTATATAGCAAGTGCGGTCAAAACGATTGTATAGATAGTCAGATTAAAAATTGATATTACAAAAAATGTCAAGTCAAAATCTAAATCCGTTGGGAAAGCTAATACGTTGGCGTTTAAAAAGTATATCCCCAACGGATTTAATTTCCCAACGGATAATTATCAGTTTATTAGCTGACGCTCTATAGAAGAAGGGGATTTATAAACTAGAAAAGCCATTTGCTGCGAATAACAGCAAATGGCTTTCCTATATACATCTAGTAAATTATCATTTAAAAATCTCTTTCAAATCTATTTCTATAGCTAATAATTCATCCTTCAAAATATCTTTCCAAGTAAAGACTTGATAATTCTGTGGTTTATCAAAAATATAAATAGACCGTAAATCTGGTAAAACTAACCAATAGGATTTTATACCCACAGCAAAATACTCAACAGATTTTTGAACCAATTCAGATAGGCTTTGCTTCGGAGATAATATTTCTATAACTCCATAAGGAATATCATTTAACTTTATAGAATCCTCTCCAGGTTGAAAAGGAACATTCACATTACAAATTGCTATATCCGGAACTCTGCCTTTATCAATTACGTCAATATTAATCTCAGGTAAAATTCTATATTTCTTTCGATATGCTAACTTCAAATAAAATACTAAATTTCCTTGAACTATTGAATGATTAATACTAGGCATTGGTTTTTCTCTTTCTGTTTCGTAATTTGATTTTTCTAAAATTGTTACTTCCATAATAAAAATCTATTTTACCAAATTTACAAAGAATTATGATTAAAACAAAAAAGCCATTTATCGCATAGCAATAAATGACTTTTCTTTTATCTTGTAAAATTATCAGATACTTTGAAAGTATCCCATAATCACTAGTAAGCCTTCGCAAACAAAACCCGACAACTAGAAGGATTCCCCGTCAACACACATTTCCCTTCTTCCATCACCGCATCATTAGGAATACAACGAATCGTTGCTTTGGTCAAGTCTTTAATCTTCTTTTCTGTTTCCTCTGTACCATCCCAATGCGCTGAAACGAAACCACCTTTATTAGCAATGGCATCTTTGAAAGCATCAAAATCATCTACAGAAGTCGTATGTGCTGCTCGGAAGTCCAAGGCTCTTTGGAACATATTCTTTTGAATGGTTTCCAAAAGTTGCGCCACGTAACCCGCTACGCCTTTAAAAGGCACATTTACTTTTTCCTTGGTATCTCTTCGAGCGATTTCTACTTCGCCATTTTCTAAATCTCTTTTACCAATACCGATTCTAATTGGTACGCCCTGTAATTCGTACTGAGCGAATTTAAAACCTGGACGTTTTTTCTTGTCCATATCATATTTTACTCGTACTCCTTTGGCTTTCAATGCCGCAATAATTTCATCCGCAGCTTCATTGATTACCTCGTTTGGCTTTGGAATTGGAATAATCACTACTTGAATTGGCGCTAGTTTTGGAGGCAATACCAGACCTTCATCGTCCGAATGCGTCATAATCAAACCACCAATTAAACGAGTAGAAACGCCCCAAGAAGTTGCCCAAACGTATTCTTCTTTATTATTCGTATTCGCAAATTTCACATCAAAAGCTTTCGCAAAATTCTGCCCTAAGAAGTGAGAGGTGCCCGCTTGTAAAGCTTTTCCATCTTGCATTAAGGCTTCAATCGTATAGGTATCTTCTGCACCTGCAAAACGTTCGCTATCCGACTTTCGCCCTCTGATTACTGGCATTGCCATGTATTCTTCGGCAAAAGTAGCATAGACTTCTTGCATGCGCTTTGCTTCTTCTACTGCTTCGTCCTTAGTGGAATGCGCCGTATGCCCTTCTTGCCATAAAAACTCAGCTGTTCTTAAAAACAACCTAGTTCTCATTTCCCAACGGACCACATTTGCCCATTGGTTAATCAAAATTGGTAAATCTCTGTGCGATTGAATCCAATCTCTATAGGTATTCCAAATAATGGCTTCTGAAGTTGGCCGAACAACTAATTCTTCTTCTAACTTAGCCTCTGGATCCACCATTAATTTCCCTGGGTTATCAGGGTCATTTTTTAGTCTATAATGGGTAACTACTGCACATTCTTTCGCAAATCCTTCTGCATTTTTCTCCTCCGCCTCAAACAAACTTTTAGGAACGAATAAGGGAAAGTAAGCATTAACATGTCCAGTTTCTTTGAACATTCTATCCAATTCAGCTTTCATATTTTCCCAAAGCGCAAACCCGTAGGGCTTGATGACCATACATCCTCTAACTGCTGAATTATCCGCCATTTGTGCTTTTTTCACAATGTCGGTGTACCATTGAGAATAATTCTCTTCTCTGCTAGTAATTCCTTTACTCATTTTTAATAACGGTTCACGGTGGATGGTTTACGGTACACGGTTTTGAAACCGTGCTAATTGATAATCCTTATCCCCTATTTTATAAAATATGACCTATTTGTACTGATAAAAACCCAAAGTGTTAATAAAAAAAAAAAAAAAATGTCTTTTAATTTAAAAGTTAAGAAAGATAACGGCTGATTAACTTTTTTTAACACGTTCCAATTTCGCTATTTAACAGCAAAATCGGCGCAAATGTAATAATTTTATTGCAGTCAAATAAGCCCAATTTGATATTTACCCAAAAGAAGCCTTTTCAACGTTCAAAAGTTAAAATCGTCAATTTATCAAATAGATGGTAGCAACTTATATAAAAAAACAATAACTTTAGGAAATGTAGGTAAGAGCACATGTATAATTATTGTCAAATTTATTTTTTATGAAAACCCCCTTTCTCTCATTAATTTTAATCACCGTTTTTTTAAGTCTTCCCTGGACTTCCTTTGCAAAAACAATAGATGGTAATCTTTTAATCGAACAATTTCAAACTAGTGATAATAGTTTGGATACCGATGATCCAATTTCTTATGCAGCTCGAATTAAGCGTTTTCGGCAGACGCCTAAAGGACTAGATTATTTCGACCCTGACTATACAGGTTCGATGTCATATCTTCCAAGGATGCATCCAAAGGCAAATCCTCAAGAGGTTACACCTTATGAATTTATTAATTTTTCAGCTTGGACTAATATCCAAAACGATTTAGCCATTTGGCGGTATAATATTGATGAGAATTATCGGAAGATAGTAAACAATTGGAATAAAGGACATAATCCTTTTTGGGTTTCAGCAATTCGTGCTAATTGCCCATTTGGCACTTTCGATTTTACTGCTGGATTAGCTAAGACTAATGAAGTCATTGTTTATGATTATGCTATTGGTCGTGCCTATGGGTTTAATACTACTGCTTATAAAATTGGGTTATCCAATGCTTTTGGGCGACCATTTACAGGAAAAGCTCAGCAGGAGGAAACAAAAACGCCTTCGATAAGCATCGTTCAATTACCTACTCGTGATTTAAAACACATAACGGTAAATCATCAGACCATAGAAAAACCTAATTTCACCAAGCATGTACCCATGAACTTGTCATGGGATAAATATGAAGGGTTGAGAAATGGTACTTCGGCAAAACATCTTTCTGTTAGCGAGAAATTTGAAAGGGGCAATCGTGCTAGAGCTAATAAACTTAATTTTGCAAAGGCTAATGCTGGGTTCATGGAACAAGACGGTACCACTAATTATAGTAACCAACAGTATAATAACCTTTCTACTAGCAATAAAACGAATAGCGTTTATTCGCATAAAACGAGTAATCCGCAATCATCATCTGCTGCTAGTAGGACTCCTACTAAAGCAGCCAAAACGACGACTAGCAATAATTAATTCATAAATTTCATAAAATCAAACACAAAGCAACCTTTATTTGGTTAGTGCTGTTTAATATAAAATCAACCGTTAGTCAATTAAAAATAAGACAATAGTTAATATTTTATTAAAACTATTTTTTGGAAGTTACTAAAGCCGACTTCTACCGTCTAAAAAGTGTAAATTAAATTCCAATTAACTTACTTTAACATTTGAAATACTTACTTTATTGACCTCTTAACAAAAAGTTATATAAAAAAGTAATAATTTTAGGGTTATAAGTAAGAGCATAACAGATAATTACTTTTAAAACAATTTAATATGAAGATTTATAAAATTTCATCTTTTTTAGTTGCCTTATTCACCTTGAGTTTCGCAACTGTATCATTCGCTCAGTACGATGATTTGTACTATAACCCTAGCGATGATAACTCTGCAACCACTTCTTCTTACGATTATGAAGAAGCTTCAGATGACTACGACGAGTATGATTATGACGATAACGAATATGATGACTATGAGTATTATGATGATTATGATTATCAGTATACTTCTCGTATCCGTCGTTTCAACCGTTCTTACAGAGGGTTTGATTATTACGACCCAGTATACACAGATGCTTATTACTACAATCGTGCTTATACGCCAGGTGTGTCTATTTACGTAGGTAGTCCTTTTAGCTATAACAGATACAGAAGAGCAAATAGATTCAACCGATACAATCGGTATAATAATGCTTTCAACAATCCATTTTATAGTCCATTTACACCATTATCTTACGGTGGTTTAAGTCCATTTAATTCTTATGGTGGAAATCCTTACGGTGGCGGATTCGCTTCTTACGGTGGCGGATACGGTGGGTACAATGCTTACTGTCCTCCAACAAATGGTTTCTCTTTTGCTAATAATTATAATACTACAGTTGTTCGTAACTCAGCTGGTCCTAGAGGAACTAGCGTTAACAGTAGTCGTTCAAGTGCAACTTCTACCAGAAGCGCTAATACAAACAAGAGTACGGTAAGAGGTAATTCTTCTAGTGCTAGTAGCAGAGCAAGTACTGCTAATACTAGTGGAAATAGAAGAGCAGCTAGAACAGGAACTGCAGCAGACAGAAGTACACGGTCTAGCTCTTCAAGAAATAGCCGTTCTTATGATCGTCCAACTAGAAGAACTGATCGTTCAAGTGCAACTAGATCAACTACTAACCGACCTACAAGGTCAGCAACTAGAAGTACAAGAAGCACTAGAAGTTCCGCTACACCAAGTAGAAGTAGCCGATCAACTAGATCATATAATTCTAGTAGAAGCAACTCTAGAACTAGAAGTAGCGCTTCTCCAAGCAGAAGCTCTTCTAGAAGCAGCTACTCTCCAAGTAGAAGTTCTAGCAGAAGTAGTGCAACGCCAAGCAGAAGCTCTTCTAGCAGTAGAAGTAGTTCAAGCAGTAGAAGTTCTTCTAGAAGAAACTAATAAAAAAATTGTTTTCAAGTTGTTTTTTCAAAATCAATTACTATCTTTGACCTTGTAAATAAGAAACTTGACCTCAAGCAAAATATAAATTCAGGAGTCTTTTAAAAAATTTCCCTCTTGAATTATGAAGATTATAGCGTGTTTAGAAATTTTGAGAGGGTGGAATTTAATATTCCATCCTCTTTTTTTATTCCAAAAATGAGTTAAAGGAATAGGAAAATATAACCGACCAGTTCGGCGGCTTTATTTTGCGCTTCTACTATGTTGGAAAATTTCCTGTTCCCTAATACGAATTATTCCTTGCGCTCTGCAATTTTATCAACCTAATTTATATGAAACGATTATTTTTTTCTTTGATTTTCTTTGCACTTTCATGGGCATCCCTTCAAGCACAAGTTCCAGCTGATGCACTTCGTTTCTCTTCTTTAGATGTTTTGGGAACGGCTAGAACTATTGGTGTCGGTGGAGGTATTGGTGCTTTAGGTGCAGACTTTTCAGTAATGAGTACGAATCCTGCTGGCTTGGCTGCTTTTAGGCGGTCTGAATTTACGGTGACCCCTTATTTCTCCTTAAATAATACAGAAGCTACTTTGGATAATAGTGGTAATAGCACTGCTGTCCAAAAAAATAAAGTAGCTTTTAGTTTAAATAATCTGGGTTTGGTCTTTTCTAGACAAGGCAGAAACCCAAATTGGAAAACTTCTAATATAGCGATTGGACTCAACAGAATCGCTAGTTTTAATCAAACTTTCACCTATAGAGGAGAAAGTACAGGGTCTTACATTGACTTTTTTCAAGAAGCTTCCATTGATTTAGCGCCTAGTGAATTGAGCAACTTTACCACAGGCTTAGCTTTTGATACAGAAGCCATCTATGATTTAGATGATGATTTGTTTTATGAAACGGATGTAGAGTTAAATGAAAATGCTTTACTTTATAAAGAACAAACCATTAGAAGAAGAGGTGGCATCAATGAGTTATCTTTAGCATTTTCAGGTAATTTTAAAGAGCGGTTAATGATTGGCGTTTCTCTAGGCTTTCCTATCCTTAGTTATACAGAAGAAAAAGTTTATAACGAAGAGGATAGAGCAGATGAAGTACCTGCTTATGTAGATATGCAATTTAATGAAAATTTGACAACAACAGGTTCTGGTGTCAATTTAAAGTTAGGGCTGATTTTTCGATTGAGTCAGATGATTCGTTTGGGGGCTGCTATTCATACACCTACTAATTATGGTACTTTAGTGGACAATTTTGAAACGAGTATGCAACATAATTATATAGACGGAGATGGAAATAATCAATTTTTTGAATCTGCTTCACCAACAGACCAAGGAGAATTTGAATATCAATTAAAAACCCCTTGGCGCTTTATTGGTAGTGCTGGATTTATTATCAAACGGTCTGGGTTTATCACAGGAGAAGTCGAATACTTAAAATATAGCGGAGCAAAATTTGATTTAACTAATACAGATAATAGTCAAGGAACTATTGATTTTCAAGATAATTTAAATAGCGAAATTGCCAGTATTTATCAATCTGCCATTAATTTAAGGGTTGGAGGGGAATTTGCCTTAAAAATCTTCCGATTTAGGGCAGGGGTAACACTATCTGGCACGCCTTATGCTGATAATTATATTAGCGATAACCCTAATATAAAAGGAATTGGTGACACTAGTACAGCTTATGCTTTAGGTTTTGGTGTTCGACAGCAACGGTATTTCCTAGATTTTGCTTTTAGGTTTTCTGACCAAGAAAGTACGTTTACGCCTTATACTGTTTCCGACATCTATCCACAAAATAGCGTAACCACAAATGCGGTGCGTAGTAATTTGATATTTACCTTTGGGTATAAGTTTTAAAAGGTAATAAGTACCAACACACAATTACTATTAATTTTCAGCGGATTCTTCTCCCGCTATTTTCCTTCAAAAAATAAACCCATAGCGGTGCTATGACTTGATTTTTTGAAGAAAACTATCAAGAGGAAAGTAAATTCCGACCCGTAAAGCGGATGGGGGGCTATAACCTCCCTGAACTTTTAATCTAATTATGAGTTGGTACTTAAGATGTAAAGGTATAAGGGTACAAAGGTTAAGCATTTGCAATATCTTTATACCCATATACCTTTACACCTTGTTACCACTACACCTTTCCGCCTTTATATTACCAAAACTTGCCATTCATTTTTACTGCCCCCTTGCAATGCAGGTAGCGCAACTTAAGTTGTTTTGCCCTAACAAAACTTTACACTTACACTCAAAAAATGGACAGTATGTTTCGATTTGTATTTAGCGTAGTTTGCTTGATGTGTTCCTTCTCTTTAGTGGCGCAAAATCGCAATTATCAAAAAGGTGATGATTTTTTTAAAATTGATGAACGACGGTTAGTGGAGACTAAATGGAAATACACTTATGCCCTTCATTTAGAATCTAACACGATTATTCATAGAGCGGAGGATACCTATGAATACTTTTTATTCTTCCGATATAATTATACCTACCAAGAATATTTAAATGGAAAATTCTCTAAGGGCAATTGGCAACTAACACAAAATGAATTAGCTTATAGTTTTAAGCATATTAAAAAATTTACGGTAGCGACTGCGAATAAAAAAGTATTGGTCTTAGAATTTAATCAACCTAATAGCCGAGGTACTTATCAATATCATTTTGTCAAAGTAACTGCTACAGACAGCCCTTTTATCAAGCCACCCAATGAATTACCAGATGTCAATGTAGAAGCAATTAATCCTAATAAAACAGAAAAAAAATGGTGGGTGTTTAACAAACCTAAAAAGAAAGTAAAAAAATTAAAGAAAGCTCCTGCCCCTAAGAAAAACGAACCGTATATTAGTATTGAAGTAGTTGGTGGTGGTTTTTATGGCGGTATCAATCCGACCTACAGAGATTATATTCATATCAAAAATGATGGTAGATTAATCAAGGAATATAAAAACCTAGAAAGTGGTTTAGTGGTGACCAAAAGAAATATTCCTCGGGAAGAATTGGAAAAATTCGCAGAATATGTCGTTTCGCAAGACTTTTTTAACATGGAACGTGTTTATGGATGCGCAACTGAAATGTGCCAAAATCGACAGAAAAAGAAACCCGCACCAGTCCCACTTCGATTAGCGGTAGCGTATAAAGACAAAAGAAAAGTAGTGACCATTAATATTTTTGGTAAGGATAATCGAAATATACAATATGTAGATTACCCTCCAGCTTTAAATAAAATTATTGGAGCTATTCAAAAAATGGCGCTTCGGATGGATCCGTCTTAAACTTCAATATCAGTAGGCAGTAGACAGTAGGCAGTGGCAGTAGGCAGTAGACAGTAGGCAGTGGCAGTAGGCAGTAAAGCCTTGATTTTCAACACTAAAATCTTGCCTAAATATTGACCGCAAAAAGATTTCAATTTATTTTTTGTGGTAACGAAGCTACGCTCCTTAAAGGAATTTTGGGTTAATTACTCCTACAGACGGGGTCAGAGCGCTGCTCTTTTAATAAAAAATCAAGGAGCGTAGCTTCGAAACTGTCTGTAGGAATTGCTGAATTTCCATTTTCCTTTAAGGAGCGTAGCTTCGGCACGATATAGCAATCTTTTTTCGGTCAATATGCCTAAACACAGTCATTTGAACAGTCTCTTTCAATTTCAATCCCCTCTTTCACTAAATTGCTATTGCCATTAATTCCCCTATTCTAAATCCGTGTAACTCATCTGTAACTCCCCCCTTCTATCTTTGTGTCATAATTAATTTAATAACAGAATTTTCATTTAATAAATACGATTAATGATGGCTACTAAAAAAGCAAAAGTAGAAACAACAACAATTAATTTTTCAAATAGCATCGAAAAAATTAAGGAATCTGCAAAGACGGTTAATACAGAAGTAGTAGATACCACTGTAGAAGTTTTAGAAGATTTAAAAACGAATGGCGAGAAAATTAGAGAAGTGGCTACTGCTAAAGTAAAAGAAGCAATAGAGAACGTAACTGTTGACAACAGCGTAAAATTAGTTAAAGATACAGCTAAAGGTATTCACCAATATAATATAGAAACAGCAGAAGAGATTATCGAAGCAACGGTAGACGGCACCAAAGCATTACAAAATTTCATCGCTAAGTCTTTAAAGAACGGCGTTGACTTTTGGGGACAACAACAAAACATCACACTAACTGCTTTAGAAGACTTAAAAAAGCAGTACGGCACACCAGAATTTAAATTCAAATTAAAGGATTTATTCAATTTTGATTTCAGTTTCTCTGGAGGAGCAGCTGTATCAAAAGAAGTAGCTAAAAAAGCGGCTAAAACTGTTAAAGCTAAAAAAGCAACTGCTAAAAAGGTAGTCGCAAAAGTAGCAAAGCCTACCACTAAAAAAGCAGTCGCTAAGAAAGTTACTGCCAAAACAACTAAGCCTGCAACGAAAAAAGTGGCTACTAAATTGACTGCTAAAGTAACAAAACCTGCAACGAAGAAAGTAGTTAAGAAAACAGCGGCTAAAAAAGTTACAGCAGCAGCAACAAAGAATAATCTAAGAACAATCGAAGGTATCGGACCAAAGATTGAAGGCTTATTAAATGCAGGAGGTATTTTCACTTTCCAACAATTAGCTGATGCACCACAAGCAACACTAAAAGCAATCTTAGCAGCAGCAGGCCCAAGATATAAGATGCACAATCCAGCAACTTGGAATCAACAATCAGCCTTGGCAGCAGCAGGTAAAACTGTAGAATTAGCAAAGTTACAAGACGAATTAAAAGGTGGTAGAGTTGCTAAATAAGCTTTAGGCTACTACCGCTCATACTATGTAACTCATTTGTAACTATCCATTCCGATATTTGCATTGTATTTAAAATACATTCACTAAAAATTATTAAAATCTAAATATTATGGCTACTAAAAAAGCAGCAAAAAAAGTAACTAAGAAAGCAACAGCAACAACTACCATTGACTTCACAAATAGTGTAGAAAAAATCAAAGGAACTGCTAAAACTGTAAATAATGAAGTATTAACTACAGCAACAGAAGTTTTAGAAGATTTAAGAAATAACGGAGAAAAGATTAGAGAAGTAGCGACAACTAGAGTTAATGAAGCGATTGATGCCGTAAAGAATGCTAAGCTTGAAAATGGCGTAAAGTATGTCAAAGAAACTGCTCAAAACATTAACAAATATGGTGTTGAAACAGTAGAAGAAGTAGTGGATACAGTGGTTGGAAACACTAAAGAATGGCAAGGAGTTGCTAGAAAGGCAGTAAACAGTGGTTTAGAATTACACGAAAAGAATCAAGAAATCGTTTTTGAAACATTAGGTGCAGTGAAAGACCAGTTGACAGATGGAGCGAAGCGTTTCAGAGCTTTATTCACAAATAATTAAGAACAAAGTTATAGGTAAAAGGTTAGAAACTTATTTACTAATTCGTAAATAAGTTCTTAGAACCGATTCAATAAGGTGAGTGATTCGAAAAGAATTACTCACCTTTTTTGGTAAAAAAAAAGTGATGAAAAAAATAAAACGTCCTTCTATATTTCTCTTTTTTACAGAAATTTGGAGAGCCTTAATAGAATTAAGTAAGGCGCTACCTTTTATTAAACAATATCAGGTAAAACAAAAAGGAGATGGACATACGGTATTTGTTATCCCTGGTTTTCTAGCAAGTGACGTCTCTACTAAACCACTCAGACGATTTTTACAGAAAATTGGCTACCAAACTTGTGGCTGGGAATTGGGAACGAATTTAGCAGATTTAGAGCAGTTGGCCATTATTTCTGAAAAAATTCATCATTTATACGCTCAAAATCAACAACCTATTAGTTTAATTGGTTGGAGCTTGGGAGGGGTCTATGCTAGGGAAATGGCGAAGGAACATCCAGAAAAAATTAGACAAGTGATTACGCTTGGTTCACCATTTGGTGGGATTATGGCACCTAATAATGCCAATATTACTTTTGAATTCATTAAATGGTTAAAAGGATACCCTGAAATTGATGAAGATTTTGTGGCAACTTTACCGAATCCAGCACCTGTTCCAAGTACGGCCATTTATTCTAAAAAAGATGGTATTGTTCCTTGGCAAACCTGTATGGAAAAAATAGAAGATGCCACGCATCAAAACATCGAAAACTTTGGAAGTCATCTTGGTATGGGCGTTAATACGCAAGTCTTAGAAATTATTGCGGATAGGCTAAATTATGCGGAAGACAATTGGGTAAAATATGGCGAAGAGGCATTATTTATTGGGAGTCTTTAGCAGTCAATTAAAATAACAATTTTGTCCTAAATGGCAAAATTGTTATTTTTCTTAAAGAGCCTTCGGTAAAATCGCATATTTCTTCAAATCTTCCATTGTCACAATAGACAAAGCTCGTTCGTGCGTACTTTCTAAGATTATAGGCGGAGCATATCCTGCTATCATTGCCTCTTTCCATCTACTTGCACATAAACACCATTGGTCACCAGGTTTCAATCCAGGAAAATCATACATTGGCATTGGTGTAGTCAAGTCATTACCTCTATTTTTTGTGTAGGTCAAAAACTCAATCGTCATTCGGGCACAGACCACATGGGTACCAAAATCAGTGGGTCCTGTTTGGCAAAAACCATCTCTAAAAAAACCAGTCATGGGGTCATAACAACAGGATTTTAATTCGGTACCTAAGACATTTTTTGCAATTATTTTCTTTTTCATCTTTTGTTCTATCTTTAAAAAAATAAGGCTTATCCAATAAACTACTTATTAGGCAAATAGTTGAAAATAAAAATATTCCTGCAACTCCCTTCCAAATTTTTGCACTATCATTGCATTCAATTAAAGGATAAAATATTTCCTTATTTTTCAGATTAACCTATTTTTATGTGAAAAATTTTCCCTTTGTAAATCTTAAAATTAGTCAACTATTTTACTGTTTTTCACGCCTCCGCTTCATGCACTAAGCCCTTTGCTAAATAATTACTATTTATATTAATATATTTACAACTGTTTAATATTTCCACTTATCAACTAATCATTCATACCAATGGAAAACACCGAAACCAATCGGTCAGAGAATCTCCTTTTTTTCATCACTATTTTCTTAGCAGGTCTTTGTTCCTTAATTTATGAATTGTTAATTAGCACGACTTCTGCTTATTTTTTAGGAGACAGTGTGATGCAATTTTCTTTAACCATCGGCATTTACATGGCTGCAATGGGTATTGGGTCTTATTTGACCAAATTTTTAGATGGTAGTTTATTGGAATGGTTTGTAAAGATTGAATTGGTCTTAGGTTTAATCGGAGGAGCAAGTGTCCCCATTTTATACTTTATTTTTGACCGATTGAGTCCTTTAGAATATCAATTTGCCATGTTGGGGATTACCTTTTTAATTGGGGTATTAACTGGTTTTGAAATTCCTTTATTGGTTAGAATTTTAAAGGAACATTATCCACTGAGTTCTAATTTAGCTTATGTTTTAAGCTTGGATTATATTGGCGCTTTGTTTGCTACCCTACTCTTTCCTTTTTTATTATTGCCTTTCTTAGGGACTTTTCGGACGTCCATCGTCTTTGGTTTAATCAATATTGGTTTGGGGCTTTTAGTTTATCGTTTTTTTTCTAGCAATGCGCCCGAAAAGCGAAAAAAATCATTAGAGTGGCTGGCAATAGGTTGCCTACTCTTTTTTGTAGGCTTAGCCACTTTTTCAGGACAATTATTAAAACATTGGGAAGATAGTTTTTTTACCAGTCGAGTCGTTTATTCTAAACAAACGCCCTACCAGCAATTGACCGTTACCAAAAATAAAAAAGACATTCGTTTATACATCAATCGAATTATCCAATTTTCTTCTGTTGATGAATATCGATATCATGAAACCTTAGGAATTATTCCTTTGCAAAATGCCCCTTACAAAAAGAACATTCTCATTTTAGGTGGCGGAGAAGGATTATTGGCTAGAGAAGTACTCAGATTTCCAGAAGTAGAAACCGTTACGGTCATTGACTTAGACGAAGAAGTATTTCGATTAGCTAAAGAAAATGCACATATCAAAACACTTAATAAAGGGGCTTTATTAAACCCAAAAGTTACAACTATTGCCGCAGATGCCATGACCTTTTTAATAGAATCAGAAGGTTTATATGATGTCATTATTGCTGATTTACCAGACCCTTCTAATGATGCTTTGGCGAGATTATACAGCACCTCTTTTTATAAATTAGTGCAAAATCACCTTACGCCCAATGGTGTTTTTGCGACCCAAGCTTCCAGCCCTTTTCATACCCGAAACCCCTTCTGGTGTATTTATGATACAATACCAGCAAGTGGTCCCCACCCTGTCCATCCTT
>JBGCFJ010000842.1:0-3183 GCA_045106885.1 Saprospiraceae bacterium | reverse complement strand
AATAAATAGCGAGTTATACGACAGGGTGCGAGGCACCCTTTCGATATAACTCGCTGTTGAACGAAAACAGTTGCTGAAAAAGAGGAAGGTTTTTTCTATGTAGTATTCCAAATTATATTTGGTAGAAGAAGGAGCGGAAAGAGCGATTTTAATAAAGGGGTTTGCCTATTGAATGATTAGATTTTTGTTTTTTTCAGATTTTAACAGCGATAAAAAAGTAGTAAATGCTATTTTATAGCTTAATTTTTTTGAGTATAGACATAGCTACGCCAAGGCATTTAAAATGCCTATCTTTTTAGTATTTTATAAAGTATTCATTCGGAGAACTTGGTTTAAAATATAGTTTTCATCAGGAGGTTCGCCTCTAGGAAAAGGAAGAATACGCTGTAATTTTTTCTGCCCACAACAAGAGCAAATAGCATTGGTTTTTAAACGGTTCAATGCTTTTTGTCGAAGTTGAGCTTTGGTTAATTTTGGTTTTTCTATCCCCATACTAGATTGGATTAGAGGGATTTGTATTACCTGACCTCTAGAAGATAGTATTCCAAAATGGCGTATTCGAGCAAAACCGTGTGGCAAAATATGCAAGGCAAAGCGGCGAATAAATTCCAACACAGCCAAAGTCATCTTCTTGATGGCGCCTCCCGTTTTATAATCTTTGTAAGAAAATTTAACGGTATGCTTCTTCACTTCCTTCAAACGGTAATTAGAAATAGCGGTTTTATGCGTGTAACGCCCTAAATACTCAATGACATTTTCTGGTTTGGCAAAAGGTCTTTTCGCATAAACGACCCACTTTTTTCGGTATAATTTTTCCTTTACTGCATCAGGCAACTCAATAGCCTCTTTTGCAGCGAGGTCTTTCAAAGCTGCCATGAATTTGCCCTTAAATACTTTTCGTAAGGCGTTTCTAGGGAATAAATATTTCCCATTGCTACGAGTAGTTTTCCATTTTCCAGACGTGGTTAATCCACCACCTGGAATAATACAATGTAAATGTGGGTGCAGGCTTAGGTTTTGACCCCATGTGTGCAAGACGGCAGTCATTCCAGTTTTAGCCTCCAGATATTTTGGGTCTGCGGCAAAAGCTTGAACCGTTTGCCAAGCGGTTTTGAAAAGTAAACCATAAAGCAATCGAGGATGCTGTAAACACAACTCGTTTAGTTCATGTGGAGTAGTAAAAACAACGTGAAAATAAGGCACATTTAATAGTTTTTCCTCTTGTCGCACAATCCAAGTTTCTCGTTTCAATGCCCCACAAGTGGGACAATGTCGATTGCCACAACTATTATAACTGATTTTGTAAAATCCGCAAGCATCACAAGCATCAATATGACCGCCTAAAGCGGCAGTTCGACACTTACTTATGGCGGATAAATGTTTGAGTTTAAAACGATTAAAAATCCCCGATGTAGTAATTTTCGTCCAATGACTACGTATAATTTCTCCGACACTATGCTGCCACCGCATCCCCTTTTTTGTTTTTATTTTGGGCTTGATTCATGATTCGTTCGAGTGGAGAATAGGCACCATGTCGGGGTAAATTTCCAACGATATGCACATAAATTAATGTGGTTTCTAAGCGAGCATGACCTAGGTTTTCTTTAAGCGAAAATAAATCGGCAGTATCTTCCAAAAAATGGGTGGCATAACTGTGCCGTAAGGTATGCATGGAAATGTCTTTTTGGATGGAAGAATTACGAAGGCTTTGTTTGAGAATAAACTGGATACCTCGTTTGGACATGGGGTCACCTTTACTTTTTCCGTTGAATAAAAAGTATTTGGGACAAGCTGCACTTAGGTATGTTTGCAGCCCTCGAAGGATATTTTCATCGACTGGAATATATCTACTTTTGCCATTTTTGCCTTGCTCAACAAAAATAGTTTTACGTTCAAAATCAAGGTCAGAAATGCGTAGGGCTGCCACTTCAAAAAGTCGTAATCCAGCCGCATAAGTCAATCCCAATAGCACTCGATGTTTGAGTAATTTAGGCGTTGAAAGTAGTTCAAAAACCTCTTTTCGGTTGAGGATAACGGGCAGTTTGTTGTTGCGTGCAATTTGAGGTAAAGCGATGGCTCGGTCTTCGCGTCCAAATAATCGAAAGAGGTAACGCAATCCATAAACAGCATGTTTGAAGTAGGTTTCAGAGGGATTTCTGCTACTCCGAATTTCGGCGAGATATTCATTGATGACTTGGTCGGAGAGTTCGAGTGGAATTTGATTAAAGAATAAAGAAATATGGGCAATACTCCGTCCGTAACTTTTGAGGGTAGCAGAAGATAGACCACTCAAAATAACTTTTTGCTCTAACTTTTGGTACATTTCTAAAAAGCCTGTAACTTCACGACAAGCTCTAGCTGTTACCGTTCCTTTTTTTTCATTTTGAAAAATTTTTAAATTAATCATTGACAAAATTGTCAGGATAAAGATATGTTATTTTTTATAAGGAAGCGTTTTAGTGGAGGGTAGCTACCGAAGGTTTTTGTTCAACACAGGCTACGACGTCCATGCTCCTTCGTCGCACAGGCGCGTAGCCAAAACGTTGAACATAAATAACTGTATTTTAGCAAAATACACAGTCACAGTAAATTAAATATTAATCTTGTAACCAACTTATTCTACCTCTAACTTGCGACTATTATTCACCTAAAAAATAATAGTCATGACACAGAAAGAGCGTTTATTAAAACAATACTCTGATTGGTTGCAAATGCGCAACTATTCTCTTCAAACCTACAAAGCTTACCTCGGAACAATACGTGCCTTTTGGCATTATTGCGAATCGAAAGAAAAAGACGCTACTTTTGAAAAAGCGAATGCAGTACAAAGTTATTTAGCCCATCGCCTGACGGTTCAGAAACGGGATTATTCTACAGTAAATGGAGATTATGCGGCATTAATGTGGTTTTATAAAAATGTACTAAATCGAGAATGGGATTTAAAGAAGTTAAAACGACCGAAGAAAGAAAAACGATTGCCCCGCTACATTACCCCACATCAAGTATCTTCCTTATTGTCTGCGGTTAGTTGTGAAAAACACCGCTTACTGATGCTGTTGTATTATGGGACGGGTATGCGCTTGAGCGAAGCCCGCTTATTATTATGGGAAGATGTAAATTTTGAGGAAGGCATTATCTGGGTTAAAAAAGGGAAAGGGGCAAAGGATAGGTTAGTGATATTAG
>JBGCFJ010000841.1:0-6720 GCA_045106885.1 Saprospiraceae bacterium | reverse complement strand
GTTTTAAATTTTGTGTAAGAGCCTAAAATTTTCGACCTTTTGTATAAGGCGCACCTGCTGCATCCAAAGTTGCCTCATACTTTTCAAAATCTGCTAAATAAGTCTGAAAATCTTTCTTAAATTGAGTAAAATCACGAGCAGCAATTTCAAGATTATCTTGATAAGTTTGCGTTGGCATTTGTCGAGTTTCCCAATGCCCATAAGCCACTTGCCCTACTCGACCACTAATAGAAGGCGATGTTGATTCATCTAAACCTTGACGAATAGGGTCGCCCCAAAGTCTGGTTTGTAGGGCTTTTAACGTTTGCTTTAATTGATTTAACTTAGCAAAATGTTCCGCCGTAGCTTTAGGCGTTTGTTTTAAGGCAGCAGTGATAAATCGTAATCGCTCATTTATTTCCCCTGTTTTTCGACCAGCACTAGAAATTGCTCGCATCATATCACTCGTCTTTTTTTGAAAATCGGCAACTGCATTAAAGGCTGTACCAGATACGGAAGTAGGAACAGGTTTGACGGTAAATGTTTGGGGTGTTCCTTGCGAGGCTAATTCGCCATTATGCGCTATAAACAATTCGACAGTGTATTTCCCTGGGGCTGCTAATGGTCCTTGTGCATCTCCAACCCAAGGTGGTTTAAATGCTGGAGTCGTTAAATTGATAGGGTTAGGCGCTGGAAGTTTTAAATCCCAATTGGTACGATGTAGCCCATTTTTAGCCACACCTGCTATCCATCTTATTTGATTGCCTGCGGCATCTCGAACTAACAGCAAGACTTGCGGTTTACTTTCGGTTGATTCTGCCCTCAATTTTTCCCAACCAGGAAAAGGAGCATCTCCATTTTGTTTTCTTGCTTTTTGCTCTGTTTCTTTACGTTCCATCTTTGCCGTTTTGGGCAAGTCCTTTAAATAATAGGTAAAAACTGCCCCAAAAGGTGGATTCTCCGCAGTATAACTGGTAGAACCTAAAGTTGGCATTCCTTTGGCTTGCATTGGAACAGAAGAGACATACCACCAAGCATCTCTGACAGAGAATAAGGTATTCGAAGCCGTTTTCATCGCCTCACTCATATTCCTAAGCGAAGAATAATCATCCAATACATAAAAACCTCGACCAAAAGTAGCACCTACTAAATCATTATCTCTTTCGTGTAATTCAATATCTCTAAATGGAATAGTTGGTACACCTGCTTTTAATTTCACCCAATTCCCCCCTTTATTATAAGAAAAATAAAGCCCATATTCCGTTCCAATAAATAATAGGTTTTCGTCTTTATGGTCTTGTTTTAATACCCATACAATTGTCCCTTTTGGTAAGTCTCCAGCGATAGATTGCCAAGAGTTCCCTCGGTTCGTACTCATAAAAAGGTAAGGCGTATAATCTCCGAATTTATGTGCATCCGCTACTGCAAAAACGGTACTTTCATGATGGCTAGAAACTTCAATATCATTGATAAAAGAACGTGCAGGAACTTTAGGCAATGCCCCACTCTTTCGCCAATTTTGACCACCATCTTCACTAATATTTATCAGTCCATCATCCGAACCAGTATATAATAAACCTTCTTTTAAAGGAGATTCCGCTATAGCAGTAAGTGTGGCATATTTCGACATCGCACCATTATCATACAATGCGTCTACACTCCAGATTCTATCCATTAATTCTAACTCATAACGGTTGGTATTAGTCGTCAAATCTTTACTTATTGGCGTCCAAGCATTTCCTTTATCCTCACTTCGCCATAATCGCTGTGACCCAAAATAAATTCGATTATTATCATGTGGACTTATCAAAATAGGGCTATCCCAATTCCATCTCTCAGGCGCATCATTAGGCCCTGCTTGTGGCTGAAGATTTAGTACTTCATGGCTTCGACGGTCATATCTATGCAATAGACCACCTTGGATTTCTATATAGGCAATATTCGGGTCTTTCGGGTCAAAATGAGAATCATACCCATCTGCCCCTAATGGGACATACCAATCTTGGTTCCTTACCCCTTCTGCCTGCATCGTTCGAGAAGGACCAATTAAAGTACCTAAATCTTGCGCCCCTCCGACTATATTATAAAAGGGTTCTGTATTATCCAATCCAAGTTTATAAAATTGGGAAATAGGCAAATTCGGAAAATGTCGCCATTTCAAGCCTTCATCAAAACTCTCATATAGACCTGCATCCGTTCCAGCAATTAAATGTTGCCCATTATTGGGGTCAATCCAAAAAGCATGATTATCACTATGTTTTTCTCTTCCTGTCCCCAAATAATCAAAGTGCCTCCCCCCATCTCTAGAGACATGGATAAATACATCCATTTGATAAATTAAATCTGGATTTACGGGAGACACTTCTATTTCTTGATAATAATGAGGCCCTGTACCTCCAGAAGTATAACTACTTTGTTTGTTCCAACTTTCCCCTTTATCTGTTGACTTATAAAAACCTTTTTCTTGGTTATTCGCCTCAATCGTAGCATACACCAAATTAGGGTCAGCAGGAGTAACGGCCAATCCAATTTTCCCCATATCTCCTGCTGGCAAACCTGTTTTTATTGGTCTCCAAGTTTCACCATTATCCGTAGATTTATAAATACCTGATTTTGGACCGCCAGAAAGTAAAGACCAAGTATGCCGACGTCGCTGATAGGCCGCAGCATACACCACGTCAGGATGAACAGGGTCAAATTCCAAATCCGTTACACCTGTATTTTCATCAATTTTCAAAACTTGTGCCCAAGTTTTTCCACCGTCCTTTGTTTTATACACCCCACGGTCGCCACCTGATGACCATAAAGGCCCTTCCGCTGCTACCAACACTACCTCACTATTTCTAGGGTCTATTAATATTTTGCCAATATGCTCGGATTTTGCCAAGCCCACTTGTTTCCATGTTTTCCGACCATTTTGACTGCGATAAATACCATCTCCCCAACCTACATGCCGACCACTCACATTCTCGCCCGTACCGACCCAAACCGTTTCGGTGTTATTAGGGTCAATGGCTACGGTCCCAATAGAATAGGAAGTTTGGTTATCAAAAATAGGCTGCCAAGTGATGCCACTATTAGTCGTTTTCCATAAATTGCCCGACCCTGCCGCCACGTACCAAGTACTCGAATTCGATGGACTGATAGCAATATCCGCAATACGTCCGCCCATTAATGCAGGGCCAATACTTCGTAATTGAAGACCATTTACCGCTTCTGCAATCGCCTGATTATGTTCCTTTTGAGCAAAGTTGTCTGTAAAAGGAAAGCTAAAAATGACCATCCATAAAAGAAATAGATAAAATTTATTAGTCATCATAAAATGATTTTAAAATTAGGGTTTAATACAATGTAAAATAAGTTTATTTATATTATTTAGTAGCAGCATAGCTGCGCTCAGGAGACCCGATTAAATGACAAAAAAATTATTTTACACGGTATTTAGGTTGGTTGTTAAAAAATATTTTTATTATTATCCCATTTTCGGCTCAATATACGACAGCAGATACAAAACTTTACATTTTTTCTTTATTGAGTTAACCTTTAATAATTATTCTTTCTTATTCTTGCGTAACAGCTATTAAAGAATAGAAGAAAATCATTTTTTAATCATCCCTATAATCATGAAATTAATAAGATTCGGTAAAAAAGGAGCAGAAAAACCTGGTGTAGAAATCAAAGGTAAACGTTATGATTGTTCCGATTATTTTGAAGATTGGAATCCCGATTTTTTCCAAAATGGAGGCTTGAAAAAATTAAAAAAAGTCCTCAAAAAAGAAAAGCCATCTTTGCCTAAAGTTTCTAAGAAAAAACGACTTGGCAGTCCAATAGCTCGCCCAAACATGATAATGTGTATTGGTTTAAATTACTCTGACCACGCCAAAGAATCTGGTATGGACATTCCAACAGAACCGATACTATTTATGAAAGCAAGCAATACGATTGCTGGACCTTATGACGAGATAGTCATACCAAAAAATAGTACTAAAACGGATTGGGAAGTAGAATTAGGTATTGTGCTAAAAAAAGAGGTACTCTATCTTAAAGATGAGGCAGCAGCAGCAAAAGCCATTGCAGGATATTGTGTTATCAATGACATTTCGGAAAGGGAATTTCAATTAGAAAAAGGAGGGCAATGGGTCAAAGGAAAATCTTGTCCTGGCTTTACAGCAGTTGGTCCCTATTTAGTGACTAAAGATGAAATAGCCGATGTCCTAAATCTCAAAATGAAGCTCCAAGTCAATGATGTACAAAAGCAAAATGGCAATACCAAAACCATGATTTTTAGTCCAACTTATTGTATTTGGTATCTTTCACAATTTATGAAATTGGAAGCTGGAGATTTAATTTCTACAGGTACGCCTCCAGGGGTAGGACTTGGTTTTTCGCCACCACAGTATTTAGTAAATGGTGATGTGGTCGATTTGGAAATTGAAGGATTAGGAAAACAAAAACAGTTGTTTAAGGCTTATTCAAAACACTAACATGATTCAATTTTCTTTTGAACATAAAGTAGCTATAGTTACAGGTGCTGCGATTGGAATAGGTTTTGAAATTGCCAAACAATTGGCTTTGTCAGGTGCAAAAGTAGTCCTCAATGATATAGATGAAATGGCAGCGAATAAAGCCGTTCAACTCATTCAAAAAGAAGGTGGTCATTGCATAGCGGTAGTAGGAGATTCAAGTGATTTATCGGTTATTCAAGAAATGATAGACACCGCTGTTGAAAAATTTGGGCGATTGAATTTTGCCATTGCTAATGCAGGCATCACTACTTTTGGTGGATTTCTAGACTACCCTATTGAGCGATTCCAACAGTTAATAAAGGTCAATTTACAAGGTACTTTCTTTTTAGCACAGCAAGCTGCTAAAAAAATGATACAACAAAAAACGGGTGGACGAATTATTTTAATGTCCTCCGTTACAGGCCATACTTTTCACCCTGACTTAACCACTTATGGTATGTCGAAAGCAGCCATTATCTTCCTAGCCAAAACCTTAGGTGTAGAATTAGCCAAACATCAAATTACAGTAAACGCTATTTCTCCAGGTGCTACTTTAACGGAAAGAACGATTGAATTGGAAGCAGGAAATTATAAAAAAACCTGGGACCGCACGACTCCCAATGGCAAATGTGCTACCACCGCCGATATTGCGCATACTGCTTTGTTTCTATTGTCAGAACAATCTAGTCATATTACGAGTCAAACGATTGTGGTGGATGGTGGGTGGACGGCTATGAGTCCGCCGCCAGCGTAAAAAATTAAGCAGGAAGTTCTTACCAATTTTTCTATTTATCAACAGAAAAAAGGACTATTCAAAAGTACGGGGTGAAAATTTCTTGTTCCCCCGTAATTTTGAACAGCCTAGCTCCAATTTTTTTGCCGCTTGACCTTGGAGTGTCTTCAAGACCTCCAAGTGTCTTTTTACAAAATACGCTACCCGTCAAATCATGTTTGGTCGAACACTAGTGTTCGACCAAACATGATTTGACGTCATCTTCGTAACCGCCAATTTGTGTGGCTGGTTCAACTAAAAAAAGAATCAGCCAAATGAATTTGGCGATTACGAATTACCCATCATTTTAAACTTGGTCAAATACTAGTTAGCTTATATTTGTAAGGTTAAATTTTAGTTTATAAAATATTTAATCAGAAATCTATAAATGAGTAAATGAAATCTACATTAATAATTATTTTTTCTTCATTCTATTTGCTTTCCTTTGCTCAGAATTCAAATATTACTTCTGACATTTCAGCCATCGTCTTCTTAGACTCTTTTGTTGTTACGGCTACTAAACAGGGATTTTCGATAGATGATTTTATTGATATTGTCCAAAAAGATGAATCCTTCTTTCGAGCTTTTCACAATCTTCGATTTACGCCACATCTTGCAGATAATAAAGTGACCATTTTTAATAAAAAACAACAAATTAAAGCGGCTAATCACCATCAAACGCAGCAATTTGTCGAGGGTAATTGCAGAAGTATGACCTATTTATCGGAAAACATTCAAGGCAAATATTTCAAAAAGAAAAGAAAGCATCGGTATTACACCGCTCAAATGCATGAGCAAATCTTTTTAACCAAAGGGAAAATATGTGGAGCACCAAGCAATCCAAGCATTTCGGCCAATAATTTAAATGGCATTCAAAAACATATTAATGAATTAAAAAAATTAATCTTTCAGCCAGGGAAAGAAGTCGATGTCCCGTTTATCGGTGGAAAAACAGCTATTTTTAAGGAAGATATGCTCAAATATTACAACTTCTCTATTATTTCTAAAGCGTACAAAAATCGTCCAGATTGTTTTGTTTTTAGAGCTGTCGCTAAACCGTCCTATCGCAGCGGAAAAACCATTATCAAATATTTAGAAACCTATTTTGATAAAAATGATTTTCAGGTTTTAGCGAGAAATTATCATTTAAAATACAGTGGACTTTTTGATTTTGATGTAAAAATGAAGGTAGAATTAACCCAATTAGGTGATAAATATTTACCTGCATTAGTTACCTATGATGGAAACTGGAAAATTCCTACTCAAAGGCGGGAAATTGTGGATTTTTCTATTGGGTTTGATTATAATTAACTTGTTTCAATAGTTTGATTAAGCGATTGGAATGTTAGTCGAACGTGTCGGACACCTTTGGAGGTGTCCGACACGTGAATTTTCAAGCTGACTATCTAGTGGTTCAAATCATAAATCCTTGACAAGTTAAATCGGCGTCTTTTTCCGCTATGC
>JBGCFJ010000840.1:0-2001 GCA_045106885.1 Saprospiraceae bacterium | reverse complement strand
CAAAGCGAAGATGCCTAGGGGATAACTTGACTATAAGTATGAGCCTTGATAGACAAGAAGAATTATTACTAATGGCTCATAGATTGGCTATTACTTTTCAACGAGCTTCTTCTCAAACGGAAGGAAGGAATGGCTATCTTGCTTTTGTCAATCATGCTCATAGAGGTATTCCTAAGGAAAGGCTAGAGGTACTCACCGTTATTCATAACTTTGATATCCAAAGAGCAGACGGTACAACCCCTGCTCAAAGGCTATTTGATAAGCAATTTCCTGATTTGTTTGAGTTCCTTTGTCAAAATGTGACAGGGTTTAAAGAACCTAGACAACGAAATCGTAAAGCTTTGAGATTCAATAATTTACAATCATAGGCGGGTAGCCCATTTATTAACTATTATTCGCTTGCTTAATTCCAAAAATAACGATACTAAAATACTAGCTGATTTTGAAAGTCAGATAAAACAAGAAAAATATCTATCTCCTTCTCCAAAGCAATGGTTATTAAAGCATCTAAGCAAGTTAAAATGAAAAAATCGTCATTCGAAAACTACCAAATCGGCCTACTATCGCTTGGATTTTGGTTGCTTTTTGCATGCAACATTTGTAGTGGGGTTGCATTTTGGCGGAATTTAGCCTTTTCGAGCTATTTTAGAAGGAGCTTTTGAAAAAAAATGGGAAAAATAAGCTGGGGCTTTAAAGCCAATATCGAAAGCAATTTCGGTAATGGAACTATCCGTTCCATTAAGCATTTGGTGAGTGTGGTGGAGGCGAATGGTACGGATATGACCTATTAACTAAATCCAAAAAAGCCCGCTCCAAAAAGGAACAGGCTTTTTTATCTATTACAAATAAGCTGTATTAACTGTTTACGGTAATACTGCCTACCGAATTACTTTCCTCCTTTCAATTCTCCTTGCCAAGCTTTTAACTTGTCCCAATCTCCTTTAGCAGCTAATTTAGCTTGTGCAGCCCAAGTTTTTGGGTCATGCATACGGAATCGACTACCAGCGTCATCTAATACTTTTCTTAATTTCTTGATTGGTGCCTTTGCTAAGTCAGCAAAAGTGATAATGCCTGCTTCATTTAATAAACCCGCAATCTTTGGCCCAATACCTTCCACTTTCTTCAAGTCATCTGCTTTAGCTGTTTTCTTAGTCGCTTTTTTGGCAGGCACAACCACTACAGAGTTGTCTACATTGTAAGGTGCAGGTACATAATTATCTGCCGCCCAATCGTTCGCCCAAAGACCATTATCTGCTTTGTAACGGAATTGGTATGTTTTACCAGCAGCTAAATTAATAGTAGCCGTGTAATTGGTTTTATTAGCTTTCATAACAGGTGCTGATGCCCAGTCCCAGTTATTGAATTCGCCTAAAACCCTAACTTCTTTTGCGCCAACAATGGCGTCGATAGGTAAGGTGAAAGTTACTTTAGCAGTAGCTTTAGATTTTACTAATTCTTTTTTTAACATTTTTTTGTCCGGTTATTATAGTTTGGAAATTAGTACAAAGTTAGTGTCTATTTCACAATAAGTAAATAGGTGTGCAAAAAAAAGATTTATAAAGTATTGATTATCAATATATATGTATTTGTGTTTTGTTATGATTGTTTATTTTTCTTTGGTCTATATTGCTAATACTAAATTTATTCTTATCTATAGTTAAGAGGAGCAAATTTTATTTGGTTTTTTTTCACCCATTTTTTTTAATAAAAAATTCAAATAAATTTAATTTTTATTTGGATTTCTAAATTAAATTACAGTATTAGCGAATTTTCGCTTATTTATTCACCTTTTTTTTGGTATTTGTAGGCACAACCATCTATATAAATAATAGTTTTAGGACTTAAAATAATAGCCTCTTCTTCTTTTTGTAAGGTATAAGGCAAAGTGGAGAAAATAATTAGCCAGTTAGACCAGTCAATTTTTCTTCTAAGGAATTCAAAAAATGCTTGCATAATGGATTATGGACGCATTTTTTGAGTTTCTTAGAAGGGAAAAAGGCG
>JBGCFJ010000084.1:0-6290 GCA_045106885.1 Saprospiraceae bacterium | reverse complement strand
ATTAAATGCATCTCCGTTAGGATTTAAAATGATTTTTTGTGGGCAATAGATTTTTTATCACGGATTAAATGCATCACCGATAGGATTTAAAATGATTTTTTATCACGGATTAAATGCATCACCGGTAGGATTTAAGATGATTTTTTGTTGGCAATGGATTTTTATTGATAATGGATTTTAACGGAAATGGTGACTAATGACCAATGACTAATGACTAATGACCAATGACTAATGACCAATACTAAAAAAGGATTTTAAAAAGCTATGATTGCTCTTTAAAACCCTTTTGAAATAGTCAATTTTCTTTTATTTACTCCAAATAAATCTTCATATCAGGAATAACAATTTCGCCTTGCTCCATTTTATTTAATTTTCGGAGCAATTCAATTGGTAAGTTATACTTATTGGCAATAGTTGCCATAGTTTCATTGTCTTGGACGGTGTGTACTTTTCTACCATTTCGATAACTAATTTTTCCACTTTCTCTTTTAGATTGATTCAAAACATTTTCTGTTTCATAATCATACGGGACAGGAACGGGTACATATTCCGTTGAATGTTGAGTGCTCGTATTCGTATTTCCTCCATTCTGTTGTCTAGTAGGAGTAGTCGTATTCGTCACAACAGTTCCATTATTTCCACTATAAACCGTACCACTATTTCCACTCCCCTTTTCTGTCATCCCCGTTGAATTAGTAGGGCCAACTCCATTAGCTGGACATAAACAATTTCCTGTTCTAAGCACCTGTCCAATTCTAATCATATTCGAATCTCCTAAACCATTAATATCTCTAAATCTTTCTAAGGTAAATCCATATCTTTTCGCCAAACTAGTTAAAGTTTCGCCTTTCTGAACAACATGATATTCTATACCACTATTCCACATTTTATCCGTTGCTCCGATATTTGCGGCAGCATTCCCAACATTCGTATTTTGTTGAGCTTGAGCCACGGGTCCTCCTTTAGGAGTTGTTCCAGTAGGCGCTTGTGTTTTAGCTGGCGCATTGGTATAGCCGGTGCTAATTTCGGAATTTGGAATCGTATAAGATTTCTCTTTCTGATTTGGATTTGGCTTATTAACCGCTGCAATTACCGCTTCTGGCGTCTTAACATAAAGACTCATGCAAGGCTTTATTTTAGCAGCTGTTCCCAATTTATTCCATGCTTGTACTTGCTTAACCGTTAAACCGTTTTTAGTAGCGATACTGTATAAAGTTTCTCCTTTTTGGACGATATGCACACCATCATAAGCTAATTTATCACAAGTCTCTTTCACTTTGCTAGTTGTATTAAAACTAGTCGGTGTATTTCCTGATTTAGGATAAAGGACTTCGGATTGTTTTGCAGCGTTGGCATAAATCACATCATTTGCAACTGGTGCGGGCTTCGGTTCATTTTTGAAAACCACTTCAGCCTTTTTCTTAGGAGTAGGATTATCTATCGCAGCCGTATTAGCAGCAACTGTTGCAGGCGGCAATACATATAAACTAGCGCAAGGTTTAATTAAATCCTTACTCCCCATTTTATTCCAAGCTCTTAATTGCTTAACCGTTACATTATATTTTCTAGAAATACTGTATAAAGTCTGATTGGTCTGAACGATATGAACCCCAGGATAAGATAATTCTGTACAATTCACCCCTTTTGGTCGAAAAGCTTCTATTGGCTTTTGCGGTTGGTCATAAACTTGTACCAATTCCGTTCCTGCAGGTTGATATTCAGGTGCTGGTGGTGTTTGGTCTGCTTCGAAGATTACTTCATAACTAGCTGGTTTTTCTTTCACTGGTTGCTCAACCCGATTTTTTCGGGTAGAAGGCTTAAATTTAGGGGTTTCTTCCTTCATAACCGTTGGTTGGTGCGCTTTCACCATTTCGATTCCTCCCTTACACTTTTGGTCTATGTATTCTGCTAATGGTAAGTTATTCACCTTTACCAATCGCAAAATATTGCCTTCTGCCTCAGCTTGATTTACGCCTGTTTTTTCTTCAATAATACCTAAACCAGGCAAGAAAGTTAAATCAGTATAAGGTTTACAAGTTTCTTCTGGTATTTTCTTTACCTTATAAGCGTCTGAACAAATTTGCTTTTCAGACCCAATAAAATAAACCTTAGTCAAGGCATTTCTTCTGGATAAGTTATTTTCCATCACCCCAATATCATCCGCCGCATAAGCCATATCAAATTCATTGCCTCTCATGGCAAAACTTTTAGCACTATCCTTCATATAAGTGGCTAGATGCACTGGAGAAACGAGATAATTTTGTCCAACCTTCCGAACGACAAAAACTTTATCTTTACCAGAATTAATGGCGTTCGCTAAGATTTCATTTACTTTCAGTTTTCCACAAGTCTTCGTTCCTCTTGGTAAACGCTTCACTTGTTTAATACTCTCTACGCCAATTTCCATGACAATTCGCTCCGAATCACTGGCTTTCAAACTGTAAGCAATCAAGCCATTACCAGCCATATTGCCATTCAGTCGATACTCTAACCTATCCATACAGGCAGCGTCATATCTTACATAAATAGTCTTAGAAAAAAGGGAAATAGTACCGAAAACGGCTAAAAGGGTGATTAAACTACTTTTAAAATTCATCGATTTGATTTTTGTGTAACAACGAAATGAAAAGGTATAAAGGTCGAAGGGTACAAAGGTTTAAAGGTATCCTTTCCTAACCGTCTACTATTTCAAAATCAGCTTCTATGGTTAAGACGCATAATCCGTTGAAAAGTCTCTCATAATTATAGCGACAAGGTACGACATTTTAGTGTTTGAACCAATGATTTTTTGATGGAATGAGTGAAAAAAGACGAGTGGATGGCAGAATTTATAAGGAGATACAAAATTTTATCATACAGGTTTATTGATAACACGGATGGTAAGTAGCTTGGATGGTTGTAGTTTGGATGTTTTTAATATCACGGATTTGAGCATCGTGGATTGTTTTTATCACGGATTTGAGCATCACGGATTGTTTTTATCACGGATGTTGGTAGCTCGGGACGATTTGTTTATCAAAGTTTATAAAAAATACAGTCGGGCAATCTTTTATTTATGAATAACCAGAATCATCCTATTCAGCACTATCTTTAAAATTTTGTTTCTCTGGTTCAAACTGGCAATCCAATTCAAAATCGACTAAGTACATCGTTAACTTGGAATCATCCATCAAATGATATTCATATTTAACAAATCCTATGGTTGGGTTAAAGAAAAATTTAACAGTTGTTTGACCTATTTCGCTACTACCAGCAGCTTCAATTATATAGCAATCAATACGCTGATTTTTGACGGTCAATCTTAGAAAATACAGTCGGGTGATTTCAATGAATGAACTTTGTGTCAATTAGTGATTATTATTCTCTCTACTTGCTTTATTTACTTTAGCTGATTTTCTACAATTTTCACCACCATTCCAAAGGTAAAAGCCTTCCCCACATCAATCCTTTCAAAATAAATATGGTCCCCAATATTTGCTTCCGCTAATAATTTCGTAGCCCTATGGTTTTTATCTTTTATTATTTGGTAGTAATCTTGGTATAAATTAGCAGATTTAGGGTATTTTTTAAAAGGAACCAATACAACTTCTTTTATTTTCTTCACTTTATACCAAGTATGATTAAAATCAAGCGTAAAGGGTTGATTATACAGTTGTTCCCATTGAGCTTGGGTGATTTCTAAAGTTGAAATTTGTATAATTTGTGCTTCATTTGTCCTTCTTTTAACAGTTCCTTTCACTTCAAATGCTAAGTTATCCCAATGCACTCGATTTGGCGAATTCATACCTATGGTAGGCAAGGATATGTTTCTTTCCGCAGCAACAGCCATTTTTTTAGTATTTGAAGTCTCGTCAGTTGTTATGTGGTTTAGCTGATTGGGTTGATTGATTTTAGTATTTGCTTTTGGTATAAACTCGGTAGACTCATTTTCCACAATTTTCACCACCATACCAACAAGTTTAGGCAATCCAATATCCATTTTTTCAAAATAAAGATAGTCTTTCTCCTTAGCCTTTGCCAATAATTTGAAAGCACTTCCTGCTTTATTTGTTAAAGCTTTCGCATAATTTTTATAAAAATTAACAGAAGCAGGGTCTTCCTTGTAAGGTACCAATACCACCATATCCAAATCTTTCACTCGATGCCAATTTCCATCAATTTGAAAAATAAAAGGTCGGTCTTTATTGCTATCCCAAACTGCTTTATCAATCTCTAGTTCAGGAACATCCCATTCTAATTCACCGTTTTCTTTCTTTTTGTGTACTTCTCCTAAATTTATCTTTTGGTCGCCCCAGTACAACCAATCTACGGATGTATCTGTTTTTGGGTATCTTTTGGTTTTAGGAATAGCTGTTTTAATCGCAGTTTGCAAGTTATTTTGCATAAAAACAGGCAGGTCTTTTTTTGCCATTTTTTGACCATTAACAAAGATAGATTTAACTTTTTCCATCTCTCCTCGATAAATAGGATTCATCGCTCTTACGGAATCATCCACCGCTACATAAGATGGAATAAATTGGGCAAGGTTTTCTCCTTGATAGTTGTTATGGTCTTCTTTTAATTGGAATGCTGCACTGTCTAAGCCGAGAACATCCCAATTGGTTATTTGATAGGATAAAGCAGGCCTTTTAGCATTACTCTTTGCTATTTTATCAGGAAAATTTTGCTTAAAAATAGAGGTGGCTCTTTCTTTGAATTGTTTCTCCCTTTCTTCTAAATCTACCAATTTCTCTCTCCATAAAACCCTTTCCTTTTCATTTTTCGCTTGAATTAAATTCATTTCGTATTCCCGCTTAAGTTTATTATCTATCTTAAAAGATAGCTGTTTCTCAGGTTCGAGTTGTTTCTTTTGATTTAATAACGGTATTCCATTCAAACGTCTAATAGAATCAATGCGTATGGAATCTTCGGGAGAAACTTCAAAAGGAAAGTCGTATTTTCTCCTTTTATTCATTTGCTGGGTTATTTCAGGCTGATAAATATAATTTTTATCTACTCTTAATTTGACTTGATATTTTGTCAAATCGTCCACATAAAAAGGTTCACTAATTCGACTATTTCCTAAAAAATCACCTACTAATTTAGCAATCGTTCCATCGGCTCTAATTTCCGAATCTTGGTAGCGAAAAATAATGTTGTTCGGGAGAATTTTCTCTGCAAAGGCTTTTAAATCAGCTATGTCAGTATATTGATTAATAATAAGAATAGCATGAATGTTTTTGTAGGTTCTATTTGGAACAATTAATGGTCCACCAATTGAAACTGCTTCTTTTGCAAAAGCTCCAAAAGCGGAATAATTATCATCTACTTGAATAAATTTATTGGTTGCTTTATTATAATAAGCAGGGGCAAAAGAAATAGTTGGATGTGCTTTGAATTGTAATTGAAATTGACCTAAATCAGCCACCTCGAAAGTTTGAATAGGGGTTCGAGTAGGTCTTTCATAATAATATTTTCCAGAAATAGCTACCAATTTATCTTGCGCATCAAATTTTGTTTTAAGTGGGTCTAAATTAATTTGAACTTGACTATGTTCACTAATGTTATCAATCATCTCATATAGTTCAATTCTAGTCATTTCATTAGAAACAAGATAAGTTAAAGTATCAGTAGTAGTTCCCACATTTATCGTACTAAATGGATGCTGAAATCTTTTATCTAAAAATTCATTCCGAATAAATCCAATTCCATCTTTAGGATTGCCTGTTATTTTTAATTTGGCTACAAGGCCATTCTTTATAATGATTTTAATGGGACGTTTGGTAACATCTTCAACTTCTATAAAATTTGTCTTTCCTTTTTCATAGAAATAATTTCCATTAAAAGAGTTGGTTGCTGGATTAAAAGAAAATCCATCGAATATTTCTAAGGCAGACAATTCGGCTATTATTTTTTCTGTATCCTTACCAAATGTTTTTCCATCAATCCAATAAATTTGTCCAGTTTCCTTTTTGATAGGATTCGCTGATAAATCATCAACACTCATTGATTTCACATCCACTTGACCTATCTTTTTTCCCCTACAAGGATAAGAAAAAATAGCCTCAGATAATTGATCTTTGTACAATTCAAATTTCACATTCACACAAGGTAAATCAGCTGCAAAAAAGTCTCCTTCCTTATCTTGTGTTTTATATTTTCCTCTTAGTTCTAAGGCAAAGTGGCAGAAATAATCAACCATTTATACCGCCTTTTTCCCTTCTAAGAAACTCAAAAAATGCGTCCATAATCCATTATGCAAGCATTTTTTGAATTCCTTAGAAGAAAAATTGACTGGTCTAACTGGCTAA
>JBGCFJ010000839.1:0-2682 GCA_045106885.1 Saprospiraceae bacterium | reverse complement strand
ATATTGCCGAATTAGTACAACAATTGAATGGCTTTGACCCGACAGGCAACTGGTTCGTAGATGAAGCAGCAGGTCAAATTAAAGGAGGTAATCGAAATATGCGATACGATAATATGCGTATCACACAAACGAATACAGAGAATAGAGTTGTTTTACAAGTTCAGTTTGTAGGAGGAATAGATAAGCTGGGATTAAACTTGATCACAGGCATTCATAATATCTCGGTAACGAATAGAGTAGATGGTTGTGAATACGATTATATCCTTACAATTGATTGTAAGGTTGAAGTGCCAGAAAACGGGACAGTGATTGACACAATGATTTTCAGGGAGGATACGCAAACTATCTGTATTGATACAGAAGATTTACCTGGCGCACCAATAAGCATTACGAATGTTTGTGAATCAGCAGCAACGGGCATGATAGATTATGCGATTGATACGGAGAATTTCTGTGTGACTTATACTGGAGTCAGTGCAGGTTCGGATGCATTATGTATCGAAATTTGTGATGCAGATGGAAATTGTGATACGACGAATATCATTATTCAAGTATTACCATTATCTGCAAAAGATACGATTGAAGTGAGCGTAGTCAATGGCAAAACAGAAACTTTCTGTTTAGAAACCATTATTTTACCAGGAGAATTGGATACGATTTACAATTTCTGTGAAGAGAATGCTGGTCTATTCGCTGACGTATCGGTACTAGAGGGTACTCCTTGTATAGAATATACAGGAAACGCTTTAGGACAGGATGAAGCTTGTATCGTGATTTGTGATGTAGATGGAGTTTGTGATACCACAATCTTCTTAATCAACGTAACGATTCCTCCATCAGACACGGTAGACAGAGACGTAATTTTAACTTCCGATACCTTATCCGTTTATTGTTTTGATTTAGGAGATTTAAGCGGAAATATCGTTAGCTTCGATAATGTATGTCGACCAGATTCTGCGGAGATTGTTGAATTTACCATAGATACCACTACTTTCTGTGTGGACATTAACCCATTAGCAATTGGTCAAGACACCGCTTGTTTAGTAGCTTGTGATGAGTTCGGCGTATGCGATACAACTATCCTAGCGGTTACCGTAATGCCAGGTGCTGATGATTTATTACCGATTGCGGTGGATGATGATACTTTAACTCGATTAAATACACCAGTTATTATTGATTTAATAGCGAATGATACGTTCAATGGAGATACCGTAGAGATTGGCATCATAGACTTACCACAAAATGGAACGACCTTCATCAATCCAGATAATAGTGTTACTTACGCACCAGACAATGACTTCTGTGCAGTCGAAAGAGATTCTTTCACTTATTTCATTAGCAATGGAATAGAAAGAGATACCGCAACGGTAACGGTTCAAGTTTTATGTGAAGACATCACCGTATACAACGGCTTCTCTCCAAACGGAGATGGCGTAAACGATAGATTCACTATCTTAGGAATAGAAACTTTCCCAGACAACGAAGTAACCGTCTTCAATAGATGGGGGAACGAAGTCTTCAATCAAAGAGGATACACTAATTCAAAAGGTTGGGATGGTACTTGGAATGGAAATCTTGTTCCAGATGGGACTTACTTCTACGTAATTGACAAAGGAGATGGCACGAACCCAATTAGTGGTTATATCTTTTTACAACGATAATTGATAAACGTAAAAAGGCGATGCTTTTGCATCGCCTACTTTTACGGTTGATTTATACGAATTAAGGTTTTAGTAAACAAAATTGGAGTGAGTGGTTGTTACCATTCGCTCTTTTTTGTTGGAAATAGTAAATTAGTTGTAAGTAAATAAGAATATAAATCTTCAATTAAGATTGAGGGATTTCAAAAGTAATAAGTTTACAGGGAATCAAATTAACGATATTGTTAGGGTCTTTAATGTGTACTTCTTGAATATTTATTTCAGTAGAAAATTCAATTTTATTTCTACTTTCATTAGGAAAAGAAAGATACTTTTTGGTGGGAATGAAAGCGACTAGCTGAAAATTTAAATGAGGTTGATATTCATAAACATAATTATATACTTTAACTGGTGGTTGTAGTTGAAATAGACAAACATCTCTAATTTTTATATTTGTAATTTTGAGAGGGTCTATATAATTTACCCTACAAATTTCTTTGGTTTTAGAAAAAGTGATATTTCCTATTTCATCTAAGCTATCAAGAATTAAATTTTCTACAAAAGTATAAATTTCTTCATCGGCTGCGTAAATATTACCGAAAGTAAGCCAAAGAGAAGATAATTTTTTTGTCTTTCTGGGAATATGTCCGATAATATAAATTATGTCCTTTTCATTCCATTCTTCGCAATTTCTACAATGTTTGTTAGTAATAGGGCTGTTAGATTTTAGTTTAGCTTTTGGGTAAGAACTATTCAATTGTATATCCGATTTGATATTTTTAGTTTTTTTAATCTCTATTGCATCTCCTCCTTTTATTATTAAATTAGGGGAATCAGTTTTATTGCCTTCAAAAGAAAAAAAATTTGAGTATTTATTTGATTTTTCGTTTTCATTATCAGTTGAATTTACACCAGCAAAAGAATTTTTAATGAAAATTTCTAAGCTTTTACTTCCATTTGAAGCAAGTGTAATTTCCTTAATTTTATTAGGGCTTAATGTTGAAATATTGAAAATAGCTTCTAAGATATTTGCCATATTGGT
>JBGCFJ010000838.1:0-6062 GCA_045106885.1 Saprospiraceae bacterium | reverse complement strand
GGTTATCCCAATTAGGCGTATCTATGTATAATTTTACCGTTTGGACTTGATTAACCGAGTATAAATCCTGGCTTTTTAGGGGCGTAGTAAATAAGCAAATAAAAAGAAAATACCAGTATTTATTCATTTTAATTATCTTTTTGACGAACTTCTACTTATCAGTAGACCAATAGGCATTCATCGTTTATAGTTCCTCATTTTACAACGACACAAACATTCACTGCTTTCTAATTCACTTCCGCTATAGTAGATTTATGCAATTGATACATATAATTAGAAGGTTCAAAACTAATGGCTGCAGTATTTTCTGCAACAATGTAATATTCAATCTGATTGGTTGGACCACTTCCTACTTTTGCAGTGTAAATACCATCTCCTGCTGCTGTATCGTTATTCTTCCCATCATCTAACATAATTGCCTCCTTAAAGCTATCTGCTTTATCATAACGATACATTAATTTTACTTTTTGGGGCAATTTGTCCACTTTTGCTTGAATGGAAAAATGGTTGATATTACTAGCATATTGAGCCCGTTTTTGTGCCATCACTTCGGTAATCGCTGGTGGAACAATTCTTAAATCTTGATTCTTTTTTAATAATTTAGTTCGCTTCCCCATCAATTCATTAATACCTGGAATTCTACTTCGTTGACCAATCGTGGATTTTAAGCTTTTTTTGAAATCCTCCAGCGAATATTTTCGGTTAGGGTCATTAATGAAAGACACTTGAATCAATTGTTGTAAAGCTACTGCTCTATCTACATAATCACCACTTACAAAATTATCATACAGAATAGTTCTTACATGGGATAAATAAGTTTTTTGATAGGCTGGATTTTGTAATAATTGACTAATCAATGGTTTGTACTCATTGTCTAAATGTAAAAGTGGGTCTAATTCTTGCAATTGCTTCAACCGCAAATCAGAACCTACTTTAGCACTTTTGTAACTACCAAAGGCCAAGTTCAAATCCCAGATAATGGGTGTAAAAAGTCCAAAAGAATCTTGGTATAAATAGAAATTCTGGCTTTGACGACCACTATAACTACTTAAATTGACCACCACATTATTAAAAGCCAACATCCACAAAGTTTCGTCTACATTTAAAATACGGTCTATCTTATCTGGATTTTGCGCTAATGTTTTAGTCAATTGAATTAAATCATCCCAACCATTTTCTGAAACCAGTTCATAATTGTTCAAATAACAAGCTGCATCTTCTTCATACATTAATGCAGCAAATACATTCTTTTTGCAACCATCAGCCGCTACCGATTTTAAATCTGGGCTGCACTTGAAAAAACTACCATCGCTATCCCCAAAATGACTCGTTAAAAATCCTGCATCAATTTGCTCTATATTTGAAAACAAACCATAATACTCCTCATTGATGTACACTTTTGCATAATTCGCCTTAGGAGCAGGCATATACTTACGAGCAATCTCAAATCCAAGTACTTCTCTAACCATACTTGGATCTCTCAGCGCATTAGACAACTTAAGAGATTTATATCCTTGGTGTCCTTGATTCTTATCAATGAAATTCAGTTTGATATGCAGGGAATTTCTTTTTGCTCCTACTTTAAAAGACCGACTAGCCCGATATTTAATACCTATATTCGAGTAAGCTTGTCCACCAATATTGGCAGTACCTACCAAGTACTCATCTCCATGTTTCCTTAGAGAATCGAGTAATGACCGCCAGTTTTTTTGCTTGATGGTCAACTTGATTTCTTGAATAACGTCTGTATTATAAAAATCATCTGCATTGGCTGTTTGCCCCACAAGGGTAATCGAAAATAATAGACAACTAAACAATAATAGTAAATTTCTGCTCATGCCGCTGAATAAAAAATTTTGAAGGAATTAAATTTGTCGTCCTTGAAAACACTCTTGAAAATGTCTTTTTTCGTTATTTATTTTTTAAAAAACTATCGAAAAAATCAAATTTTATAGAAGCATTTCTTAAAGAATAACAAGTATATTTAAAAAATTAACGGGGTGTACTTTTGTAGTAAAAAAAAATGGTACTTATTAGACTGCAATAATATGAAAAAAGGCTCACTATCAGGACGATTTATTTTTATAGAAATGTTAATAAGTAAACATTTAAGGCAATTGATAAATCAAGTATCGAAATAATTAAAAAAATTAGTATTCCTTATGAGGGTTTTCAGTCTCATTTTGAAAGACTGCAACACTAATTACCAGAAAAAGTAAGCTTAGGGTAAAGCTCATTAAAAGTAATAATTTCCGCATATACTAGTTTCCATTCTATAGTAAATTGTAGGAGAAGAGCTTCTGAAAATCCAAGTTTTAGAAGCTTTCTGCCATTTACATTTAGATTTACTATAACTCCACCGTTCGACCAGTCTTAAACGCTTCATCTGCTGCCAAAACAATCCTTAAACTATTAACAGCGTCTCGCATGTGGTCACCTAAGTCAATATCTTCTTGAATTGCCTTTAGCAAATATTCTTGCTCTAACAAGCATAATCCATCATGGTCGGGTTCGTTAGAAGTATCTAAAATTTCATCTTTTTTCATAAATTGACCATTTTCATCAGTTTGGGCATGGTGCAACTTTAAACCTCCAGTGTTCACATGTCCTTCTACATCTGAAGAATCGTGGAATTTATCAATAATACTGACGCAGCCCTTAGGTCCAATAACATCTTTTACAAAAAAAGCAGTTTCACTCATCATTGGTCCCCAACCAGCTTCATACCAACCGACTGAACCATCATCAAAAGTGACTTGCAACTGTCCATAATTATACATGGTAGCAGCAATTTCATTGGTTAAATTAGCTCCAATTGCACTTACTCGAATGGGATTTGCATTCGTCATCAAACACATAATATCTACATAATGTACGCCACAATCCACTATTGGCGACATTGTTTTCATTAATTCTTTATGTGTTCCCCATTCACTACCACAACTTTGTTGATTCAAATTCATCCGCATTACCAATGGTTTTCCTAGGGTTCTCGCAATTTCTGTAAATTTAGCCCACGCTGGATGTACTCTAAGAATATAACCAATCACTAGTTTTTTATTCAATTTTGTTGCCAAATCCACAATTGATTGCGCTTCTGCGACCGTATTTGCTAGAGGTTTTTCTAAAAATACATGAGCGCCCGCTTTTAAACTTTTAGTGGCATATTCCGCATGTGTTTCTGGATAGGTATTAATAGATACTACATCTGGGTTCGACGCCGTTAAAGCAGCGTCAAAATTCCCGTAAGTTGGTAAACCACCTAATTCCTTTGATAATTTTTCTCTACTGGCTGGTCCTCTACTAACTAAACCCACAATTTCAAAATCTGCTAATTGATGATAAGCACGGGCATGAGAAGTGCCCATATTTCCGCATCCAACAACTAATACTTTTAACTTTTTAGACATATTTTTTTCTTTTTGCTAACCTATCTGTAGGAATATTCTCCAGTAAGTTGCTATTACTGGAGAATAGAGCTACTGAAAATTCCAAAATGGGAATTGCTACAGCTTTCTGCTATGAAGGCATAAATATATGGAAAACAGGGCTTTTTCTAATGGTTTTTTATTTATTTAATTCTTTAGGCTACTTGAATTAGATGGACTTGCTTGTTGTTTCTAATTGGACGGTTGACGGAAAATGTATTATCCAAGATACAAATGTATGTGTCTACAAATTAAAAAATCCGTTGAAAATACTTTTCCAACGGATTTTACTATATTAAAAATAACCTTAGCTTATCACCTAGGCTTATAATTTTTCTTCTTCTTAGACCAATTACCTCCACCACTTCTTTTCTTAAATGGTCTATTGCTATTTTTACCACCATATCCTCGATTTCCTCCGCCTTTACTAGGTTTTGGTAGTTTATCCGCTAACTCCTGAATTTTTGGAGGTAAAGGTGTTTTAACCACCTCTTTTTCCATTAATTTCTCAATATCTCTAAATTTTCTACGGTCTTTATAATTAATCAAAGTAATGGCAATCCCATCTGCATCTGCACGAGCGGTCCGACCAATTCTATGGATATAATCTTCTGCATCACTTGGAACAGAATTGTTGACAACTAGGTTAATCCCTTTTACATCAATCCCTCTAGATAGAATATCCGTCGCGACTAACACCTGTAATTTTCCATTTTTGAAAAGCCGTAAGGTTTCTTCTCTTTGAGATTGGTCAAAATCTGAGTGAATTTGACCGACGCCAATACCCGTATCTTTTAGCGCCCTTGCAATTCTATCAACATTAACTTTCGTACTAGAAAAAATAATGATTCGTTCTTCCTTACCTTTTCTATTACCTAATAAATGTTGAAGTAATTTTGGTTTTAATTCATCTTCAATTAAGTAGGCAATTTGCATTATCTTCTCCGCAGGTTTTGACACGGCGAAGGTGATTTCAGAAGGATTATTTAAAATTCTTGAAGCGAATTTTCTAATTTTCGGAGGCATTGTTGCCGAAAACATTAATGTCTGTCGCTTTTTAGGGAGGAAAGAAACGATTTTTAATAAATCATTTACAAATCCCATATCTAACATTCTATCCGCCTCATCCAATATTAAATGCTTTAACTGGCTGATTTTGACATAGCCCAAATTTAAATGGGCAATTAATCGCCCTGGTGTTGCGACTACAATATTAGCACCAGTTGTTAAAGCCTTCTTTTCTTGATTAAAAGATTCTCCACTCCTACCACCATAGATAGGCAAAGAAGTCACCCCAGTGAAATAGGCAAAACCTTCTAATTGTTGGTCAATTTGAATGGCCAATTCACGAGTAGGTACTAAGATTAAAGTGTCTATTGATTCAGATTCTGTTCCAGTTAAATGATGTAAGGTTGGTAATAAAAAAGCGGCAGTTTTTCCTGTTCCTGTTTGTGCACAGGCTATTAAATCTTTCCCTTCTAAAATAACAGGGATAGCTTTTTCCTGAATAGGAGTGGCGGTTTCAAAGCCCATCGCATCCAATCCGTCGAGCAATTGCTCGTTTAGCGCCAATTCGTTAAATGTCAAGAGTATTTAGTTTTATTGATAATTTTCTGAAGACGAATGGTCCAATTTTTCTAGAAACAGTCATCAAATAAATAACTCAGAAAATTCTCGGTTTCAATGAATGAATCCGAATTACACTTTGGTTTAATGGAAAATGTTTGAATTAAGATGGTGTAATTCGAAATTTGTCGGTAATAATTTGTGTTTTATGGTCTTATTTCTTTAATTATTTCACAAATTTTGTCAAAAATTAACTTTAGATAATTCCTTTATTAATACGTCAGCAATCCAAGATAGTTATAGAAGTCTCTTATTTAAAGTACAAAAAACTAGCTATTTTGCTAAAGCGATTGCAAAAATAAGGATTTTAACGGTTAAATACCTAGGTAAAACCTAATTTTCGATTTTCAATTTTCAATTTCTAATTTAAAGTCGATGGAGGTGTGGACTAAATCCTAAGAAAAAAAGATAATAATTATGGAGATTTCCTATGGTGTAAAACTAGTATGTCTTAGAGACAGAAAGATAATTAGATAGGTGATGATTTTATTGGAAAGAAAAAATCCACACAAGCATTAGGGATGTTATTGGTCCCCGTACATCAAGAATTAGCCAACCGAAATGGTTCAGTAATCTTCCTGTCAACTTAATAAATTAAGTTAAAATCGGACAAGTCACGATTTGAAGCCCGCCCTAGTCATCTCGAGATTGGACAGTATTGTAGAATTATCGGACCCGAACAAGGTTTAATGCCTGTATGGATAAAGTTTTTGTTATTCAATAAGCTGTTAGACTCTCTTACTAGCTAACCTTAATGATGAATAACAGGGCGCAAATTAGGGATTTTTTTTGCTCGAAAAAAGAGCCACATCATTTTTTTTATAAATTATTTTGAAGAACTAGACCTTATTCATTTCCTAATTCCCCTAAAAACAATTAACACTATCCAAATACTTACATTATTCAGTAATTCCCAGCCCTTTTTGACAATTTTCAATTTTCAAAAGGGAATAACCCATAGCTTTTGAGGTATAAAATATCATTATTGAGGATATTTTAATCTTTAGG
>JBGCFJ010000837.1:0-2742 GCA_045106885.1 Saprospiraceae bacterium | reverse complement strand
AAGTATTATTTATGGTTTCAGACGAACCGTTTTAGCACCATTTTTGATGTTAGCAGGGCTAGTAGTAGAAGTATATGCTATTTTTAAAAAATAAGAAGTGTTTTATTTTACTGGATGCTAGGTTCAGCTTGAATATTGAATCTTAAAACTAGTCGGATAGAATTGCTTTGGTATCAAATAATGAGATTAGAATGGCATTTTTTCTAAGAGGGAAAAATGCCATTTCTAGTTTAAATACTTAATGAGTAAATGATAGATGAATAAATGATAAAATACGGGCATATAAGTAACAAAAGGTTTTTTAAGAAGCCTCCATTTATTTAGATAGTCAAGATTGAAAATTGATATTCACATGTCGGACAGCTCCAAAGGTATCCGATACGTTCGACTAACCATTTATCACTTTTTTAGCTGACGCTCTATTTTATCATTTATACATTTTCTCATTTTAAACAAAGAATAATGAGCATAATAGACGCCATCATTTTAGGAATTATTCAAGGCTTAACCGAGTTTTTGCCTGTAAGTAGTAGCGGACATATTGAAATCGGACAAGCGCTTTTAGGAACGGAGAGCTTAAAAGAAAATGAACAATTATTAAGTGTGGTTTTACATGCAGCGACCGCATTAAGTACGATGTGGGTTTTTAGAAAAGACATTGGAGAAATTATCAAAGGTTTGTTTCAACCAGCATGGAACGAAGAATGGAAATTTGCGGTAAAAGTCATTATTTCTATGATTCCAGCAGCGATAGTCGGACTTTTTTTTGACGATATTTTGGAGACTTTATTTGAGGGGCAACTAAAATTAGTTGGCGCCATGCTATTTATAACAGGGGCTTTATTATTTCTGGCAGACCGTGCTAAAAATACGAATAAAGATGTAGGTTTTGGACATGCTGTTATTATAGGTTTGGCGCAGGCAATTGCTATTTTGCCAGGTATTTCTCGCTCAGGAGCGACTATTTCTACTTCCGTATTATTGGGAATTGATAGAGAAAGGGCCGCTCGTTTTTCATTTTTGATGGTCGTGCCTTTGATTTTAGGAAAAATGGCAAAAGATGTTTTAGATGGTAAATTTCAGCTAACGGAAGAATTAGCGATGCCTTTATTAGCGGGCTTTGTTGCTGCTTTTTTTACAGGATTGGTGGCTTGTCTGTGGATGATTCAGTTGGTTAAACATAGCAAATTAAGTTGGTTTGCGGTTTATTGTTTCGTTGTAGGTGCGATTGCTTTTGCATTTGGCTAATGGTTTGCATTTGCAGCATTAAATACATTTAAATTAGTTTCTATTTGATTTTCATCATTTTTTTACCGAAATTTATTGTTAAATAAAAAAAGAATGTCCTGTGGACTAATTAATGAATGGAAATAGAAGTAATTGATTATCAATTACTTATATGTAATATTTTTATTTGTTTCTTTAAGAAAACTTTAATTGATTTCATTTGTGACGGTTTGGTCATACGACGTCAAAAACAAGTATTTACCCACAGTTGATACGATTTTTTCGCAGCCGAAACTTACAACAAACAACGATAGACAAGACCAGTTATAGGGAGAGCGTACGGAGCGCCTTGTCTGCCAGAAATCGATAATTATGAAAACGGTCTTGCACCATTACTTTCTATTATGTTTCCTTTTTTTAGGACATATTGCCTTTGGGCAAGATAAAGGACTCAATATCGCCAATTCGGAGATAGAACAACTCGCCGAAGAAAAAAATTATTCCCCTACCGACATTACGGGTACTATTATTTCAGACGACTATGTCTCTGGAGGTATTCGTCATATCTACTACCAACAAGCCATTAATAATATAGGCGTGTATGGAACAAGTGGAGCGGTACACTTGAAAGGGGATAAAATCATTGCATCTAACCTTAATTTTCTACCACAAGCAGATAAACGAGAAATACAAAGCCAATTCCAAGTACAAGCTATAGAAGCCCTAGCTAGATTGGCAATCGACCAAGGATACCCACTTAGTCAAACAGAAGTCGCCATTTTGTCCGCAGATGAATTAGCGCCTGATAAAAATACCTTGATTCAGGCAGATGGTATTTCTAATCGAGTGATTCCACTAAAATTGGTTTATTTTTCTGACCCAAATGCAGAAGCTATTCAACTTGCATGGAGTGTTTTTATTGATGAAGTAGCGGATGCAGAGTACAAAAATTATATGGTAAGTGCTGCCACAGGAGCTGTCTTATTTGAAGATAATTTAACCGTTACTTGTACGTTTGACCACGACCATAGCGAACATCAACATCGCTCTATTCCTGGGCATCCTCATCAACAAGTAAAGCAGGAACGTACGGACCAAACAGATAGTCTCTATAATGTTTTACCTTTTACGATAGAAAGTCCAAATTTTGGAAACCGAGCTATATTGGCTAATCCATGGGAAAATCCAATAGCTTCCCCTAATGGATGGCACCATATTTTGGGGATTGATTATGAATATACCATTGGGAACAATGTTGACGCTTATTCTGATACAGATAATACCAACGACCCAACAGGCGCAAATAATGCAAGAGCTTTTGGGGGAACTGATTTAGTATTTGACCATCCTTGGGATCCTAATGGTACGCAAACACAATATACACAAGCCGCCGTTACGAATCTATTTTACATGAATAATGTCGCACACGACATTTTTTATAATTATGGATTTGATGAAGTTTCAGGAAATTTCCAAGAGGAAAATTATGATAGAGGAGGTAGGGGAAGCGATGCC
>JBGCFJ010000836.1:0-3555 GCA_045106885.1 Saprospiraceae bacterium | reverse complement strand
TTGAAAATTGAAAATTGAAAATTGAAAATTGAAAATTGAAAATTGAAAATTGAAAATTGAAAATTGAAAATTGAAAATTGAAAATTGAAAATTGAAAATTGAAAATTGAAAATTGAAAATTGAAAATTGAAAATTGTTTACATACTTAACGAATTACTAACTAAACCTTAATTTATGAAAAAGCTTTTACCCTTATTATCTTTTCTTTTTGCACTTCATTTAGTGCAAGCACAAGAGCGTTACCAAGACGAAATTTTTACAGATGTTACTGTTACCTCAGACATTGTTTATGGGACGAATGTCAGTATTCTACCTATTATTTTAGGCGCATCTACAGACCCTGCACCAGAAGAGATGAAAATGGATATATATGAACCAGCAGGCGATAGCATGACCAATCGACCAGTTGTAATTATTACCCATAGAGGAGATTTTTTACCTGCTTTTATTAACCAACAACCTTATGGTCAAAAAGAAGATTTTGCCATTGCAGAATTATGTAAAAGTTTGGCAAGAAGAGGCTATGTAGCAGTAGGGATGAATCACCGAATTGGTTGGAATCCATTTGGTTCTTCTTTTGAAAAGAAATCAACTATTCTACAAGCTTCTTATCGTGCTGGACAAGATTTAACGACTTGTGTTCGATATTTTAGAAAAAGTCAAGCGGAAGATGGAAATCCTTATGGGGTAGATGCTTCCAAAGTAGCTATTGGTGGATACGATAGTGCTGGTTTCGCAGCGCATAGTGCGGCTAATCTAAAAACAACAGACCAAACACTTTTACCAAAATTTTTGGATTTATCTACGATGCCTGCAACGCCTTTTATAGACGAAGCATTTTATGGTAATCCACAAGGGACTACTGAAGGGTTTATTAATATCCCGAACCATCCAGACTATTCTTCTGAAGTAAGTGCTGTAATTAGTATGGAAGGAGGATTGGGTGATTTTAGTTGGATAGAGGCAGGTGATGCACCCGTTATTGGTTTTTTACATATTGAAAAATTTGATGAAGTAGGCATTAGAGATGTTACCGAAGGAACGACTTCTGAAATTCTATTTGCGGATGGTGCATTTTTAGATACCATCATTCATAGAAATATTGAATTGGGAAATCATGATGTTTGGATTAATGCCAATTTAGATGACCCATTGACCCAATTAGCCAATGAAAGAAGTGGTGGGATGGAAGGGTTATTTTTATTTAACTCTCCTAGAATTCCAGGAGAAGTACAATGTGACCCAACACCTGGTGTAAATGCAAATACTTGGAGTAGAAGTACTTATCCATGGAATGCGTATGACCCAGAATTTTTTAGTGCTGTTTGGAATTCTATTCCTGACCAAAATATTCCAGCAGATTTATTTATGTGTACTTATAATACAGGGCAAGGCAATCCAAATGAGGCTGCGGCTTCTTTATTGTATATAGATACAATGGCTCAATATATTGCCCCAAGATTGGTATTGGCAATGGGCTTAAATCAAGTGGTTAGTAGTGTTGATAATAGCATCAAGCAAGCCGTGAATTTCTCTGCTTTTCCAAACCCAGCAACGAATTTCATGCAATTGAAAGCAGCAGAAGCAATTCAAGCGGTTCAATTATTTGATATTAGCGGTCGAGTTGCTTTTGAGGTAAATAATATTAATCAAGTACAATATAACTTGAGTGTATCGGAACTGCCTAAAGGCATGTATTTTGCTAAGATTCAGTTTGAGCGAGGTTTGATTTCTCAGAAGGTGATTGTAGGGAAGTAATTTTTGCTATGTAGACGCTTGGGGTCTTGAAGACACTCCAAGGTCTTGTCTGTAAAAACCTTGGAGTGTCTTTCAGACCTCCAAGCGTTTCAAGCCGTAAAAAATAGTGATTACCGTATGGTAATCACTATTTTTTTTGCGCTTCCGCTTCTTTTTGTAAATTTGAGAAAGGATATAAGAAGTTCTTTTGCAACCTTTATGTTCCAATAATCACTTTAGGGATTTGGCAAAAAATAACCTACGCAACAACACTATATGTTTAAAAAAATAATTCGTGGGACTGGATAATTCGTGGGGGAATTTCGTTACTAATTTCCCCCACGCATTATCCAACCCCACGAATTTACGTAGGTTATTTTTTTCGTTTTCCCTTATCAAAAAAGAATCATGAAATCTAGGACAAAATTCCTTGTATAACCTCCCCATGCACATCCGTCAACCGAATATCCCGTCCACTAAAGCGAAAAGTCAATTGCTCATGCTGAACGCCCATTAAATGCAGCATTGTCGCATGCAAATCGTGAATAGTCGTGGGTTTATCAATCACTCGATAGCCATATTCATCCGTCTGTCCATAAACAGTTCCTCCTTTAATACCAGCGCCTGCTAACCATATAGAAAAAGCCGAAGGATTATGGTCACGTCCATCTTTACCTTGGGCAAAAGGAGTACGCCCAAATTCTCCTGCAAAGACTACTAACGTTGAATCCAATAAACCTCTTTGTTTTAAATCTTTTAGCAAACCCGCTACAGGTTGGTCAACTGCATGGGCATTACGTTTATGTCCATCTCGTAAATTATTATGTTGGTCCCAACGGTCAACGCCGACATTCGGACAAGTCAATTCAATAAACCGAACACCTCTTTCGACCATGCGACGTGCCAATAAACATTGGGCGGCATAACCTCTAGTATGTTCGTCCTGCGAATCAAAACCATATAATCGTTTGGTCGCATCAGATTCCCCTACAATCTCCGTTAATTCTGGTACTGAAGTTTGCATACGAAATGCCAATTCATAATTTTTAATAGCCGCATTCACTTGGTCAGATTCGCCCAATTTACCTAATAAACTAGCATCCATTTTTTTCGCTAAACGCAATTTCTGCGCTTGCAAAGCAGGATTCGTTTCGGTTGGATTCACATTCGCTAAAGGCGTATTTCCAGCTCGCAAAATAGACGCTTGATAACTAGCTGGCAAAAAACCAGATTTAAAATTATCCAAACCACCAGGCGGAATCAAACCACCATCCAAAACCATATAACCAGGCAAATCATCATTATCAGAACCCAAACCATAATTCATCCAAGCGCCCATACTCGGCCGACCTTGTAAACCATGCCCCGTATGCAAAAAATAATTGGCATTCGTATGTTCTGGAAAATCAGACACCATCGACCGAATCATCGCAATATCATCCACACAAGTCGCTATATTCGGAAATAAATCACTCATCCACATCCCCGAATCGCCGTATTGCTGAAAACCCCAAGGACTTTTTAAAATCTTACCGATATTATTAAATTGGGTCGCATCTACTTTAAATTTATCATAGGGATTTAAGCCATTTTCTTTTGCCAATCTAGGCTTCGGGTCAAAGGAATCCACTTGGGAAATGCCGCCATCCATGTATAGAAAAATGACGCTTTTTGCCTTGGCAGGATACATCGGTATTTTTCTGCCGAAATCCGAAAAATTCGTTTGGGTTAATTCATTGGTATTGCATCCAGCCGCTGCCAATAGGCTATACATCGCTAGTCCACCGAAGCCATTTTTGCTTAGGGAGAGGAATTGGC
>JBGCFJ010000835.1:0-7712 GCA_045106885.1 Saprospiraceae bacterium | reverse complement strand
GCATTTCCATTACAATTAAACCATAAGTCATTAGGCATTAATTTCCATTCATTGGCATCTGAAACAATCGCTTCTAAAGTAGTAAAGGTTTGTCCATCGTATTTACTGACCCCCTGTGGTGTTCCGATAAACACATTTCCTAAATCGTCGCCTTGGATGCTCCGAATGGTATTATTGACTAAACCATCTTTTTTAGTGTATTGGATTAATTTTTTTCCATCATAATGAAAGACCCCATTTCCATTGCTCCCAAACCAATAATTATCTTTTTGGTCCTGATAAACTTTCCAAGTTTTAGGGTCTAATCCGAAAGCAGCTTCGCCTTTTGCCTCGGTATGATTTTGCGTTACTGTATTTTGACTACTACACCCTATTAAAATAAATAGGAGACAGTAGGAAAAGATAGTTAAAAATTTGTTCGCCTGCATTGATGATAAAAATTTGTTGACTGGTAACGAATAAAAATAAGTTAGCTATTTTGTGCTTAATTCCCCATGAATTTATTCCCCCCACGAATTATCGTTGTTCGGATTATTTTTTCAGTATTGATTAAGTATGAATTTAACATTATTAGCATTATTTAAAAACCTAGCTACCAAGTTAAATGATTAACCACACGGAAGTATTATTTTATATCCGTTTAACAGGTTTATAACAACAAAGAGGACCTGTCTATCACAACTTAGCTACTCGTCTAATATCCATACATGATTGCCCGCTTCTTCAATCTTTCCATTTGAGCCTTATTGGTTGGTTTGTAGGATTTTTTAATTAGGGCTCCAATGATTGCGCCTACTAATCCTCCGCCTGCTCCTAAGAGACCTGCCCCAACAAATTCCCATCCTGGAGTTGAAGCCTGAAATCCAGCTATTGCCCCAATACCGAAACCTATTAGAAACCCCTTTCCTGCATTGCGTTTTTTATCTTGCACCTGTAAAACAAACGCCGTCTTAACTATTTTCTGGTCTTTTTTAACCAATTGAATAAAATGAGAATGCCTATTGATATGCTCATCTTTTGGCAATAAGGTAATGGCTTCCTCGGTCACCTTATATAATATGCCCGATACTTTTTCTCTGGAATGAAGTGTTAATCGAACCTCCTGTTTCTTGATTTTTTCGTACTGTGCGGCTGTTGGTAATTTCCCTAACATGTCCAGAGTCAATTGGGCTAGCGTAATAAATGGAAACAGTAGAAAAATAGCGATAAAAAAAGTGGTATACATTTTCATAAATTCGATATTTGATTAAAGTATTATTTGGGGAATATCATTTTTATGCTCATTTTCTTTATGGTTGCTATCATGTTAGGATTCCCATCAAATATATAAAAATAAAGGTTAATAAATAGTGAAGCTTATCTAGGGATTTAGCGAAGTTCAGTTTTAAAAAAACGCTAAGTGGTCTTTCAAGTTAATAGTGTCGGGTATTTCGTAATCGCCAAATTTATTTGGCTGATTCTAATTTACAGTTGAACTAGCCAAATGAATTTGGCTGTTACGTATGACATCTTACCCGACATTATTAACTGGACTAACTACTAAGCAACTAATTTTTACTTTATGCTTACTTTAAAATACTAGTTTTATACTAATTTTGTCTTCTAAAAAATAAATTATAACATAATGAAGGAATTTAAGAAACGTTGGGAGATTCAGGAAAACTGGCAGTTACTATTTCCTTTGCTGGGTCTGATATTATTAGGATATTCTGCCTTCAAATTAGCTGCGCTGGCAACGGGTAATTTCTCCGCTGGCGTAACCATTTTAGTAAGTATCGGTATCGCTTTTTTTTTATTAAAAGGCTGTTTATCGCTTTTTCAAAAACTAGAAAGAAAATGGGTCGTACAGTATAAATGGGAAATGATTCGCATTTTTATCGTCTTCACTTTAACGGGGTCTTCCTCCGTATTTATCGGACGTCCAATTATTAAATTACTGGGCATTACCCAAGCAAATTTAGGAATATTTTACTGGTTGTTTTATATCGTTTTATGCGTTATCTTTTATCAAATTTTGTTGGTGATATTTGGTTGGTTGCTGGGGCAGTTCGCCTTTTTTTGGGAGTTTGAAAAGAAAATGTTACGGCGGTTTGGATTAGGGCGTTTTTTGGCTATAGCGCAAAAATAGAAGAAATCAATTTGATAAAAAAAACTGGTAGTAAAGCCTGAAGGCCTTACTACCAGTCATTTCAAACTTGGCCTGTCAGCTAATAATACAAAATCCGATATTTATACCCCTGTTCCACTAAAAACAACTGCCGATTTAGTCCAAATTCCTGTTCTCTAGTATTTTTAGACACCAAAGTATAAAAATGAGCCCGTTTTTTCTTAGGACGCAATATTCGACCTAATCGTTGTGCTTCCTCTTGTCGACTGCCATAAGTACCAGATACCTGAATCATGACCGTAGCATCAGGTAAATCAACCGCAAAATTGGCTACTTTAGACACCACCAATACTTTGATTTCCCCTTTTCTAAAAGCGGTATATAATTTTTCCCGTTCTGCATTTTTTGTTTTGCCCGTAATTAAAGGCAATTGCAAGTCTTTGGCTACTTGTTCTACTTGGCTTATAAACTGCCCAATCACCAAGATTTGGTCGTCTTCGTGTAGGGCAATTAATTCTTTGGTGAGTTCAATTTTTTGAGAATTTTCTGCGGCAATTCGGAATTGCTGTCGCTTGGGTGCATGGGCATAAGTAATTGCTTCGGTTTTAGGTAATTCAAGTCGGTATTCCGTACAATAAGCTTCTGCAATATAACCTCTATTTTCTAGTACTTTCCAAGGAACATCATAGCGTTTAGGGCCAATTAGAGCAAACACATCATCTTCTTTTCCATCCTCTCTTATCAATGTCGCAGTTAAACCTAATCGTCTTTTGGTTTGAATGCCCACGGTTGCCCGAAAGACAGGAGCAGGCAATAAATGGACTTCATCATAAATAATCAATCCCCAATTTTGGTCGGTAAATAAATCTAGATTTTTAAATTCATCATTTCTAGATTTTCGCCAAGTTAGCATTTGGTAGGTAGTAATCGTAATCGGTCGAATTACTTTATTTACGCCTGTAAATTCACCAACTTGCTCTTCCGCTAAGCCTGTTTTTGCTAAAATTTCATTTCGCCATTGATGTACAGATACATTATTAGTTGTTACAATCAAAGTATGATTAGAAATGGCTGCCATCGTTCCGATTCCAATAATTGTTTTACCAGAACCACAAGGTAATACCACAATTCCATTCCCTCCATTCTCTGCACCACTATGATAAAAAGCATCGACCGCTTCTTGTTGGTAATCTCTTAATTGAAATGGTTCGCCGACAATATCGGTTGTCCTTAATTGAATAGACAAATCATCTCCTTGGGCATAACCACAAAGGTCTTTTACGGGAAAACCAATTTTTATCAAGGCATGTTTTAGCGCCCCTCTTTGTTGCGCAAAAATCAAAAATTTGTTAGGCTCCGTTTTAAAAAAATATTCCTTTAGACTATCTTCATGTTTTAATTGCTCGAAAATAAATTCATCGCTTACTTTCAATAATAAAAAACCTTCGCTGTCTTTGACTAAAATTAATTTACCATACGTACTATACCAATCTAATAAATCTGCTCGGACATTCGCTGGTAATCCATACCGAGCTAATTGCTCCAAACCTTCCAATAATTCCGATAAAGGTATATCCAAGGCAGCCGCATTCCATAGCGATAAAGGCGTAACTCGATACGTATGAATAAATTCAGGAGATTTTTCTAATTCGGCAAATCGAGCTAAAAAGTCACGCCCTTCGCTGAATCTTGGATGCTGTACTTCTAGCATCATCGTATGGTCACTTTGTACAATGAGTGGGCCGTTGGTCATTTTTTAATACTAATTTGATAGGTTGCTTTAAAATCATTCAATATCGTTTTCATTTTCGCTTCTTCACTTTTTAAGAAACTAATCGTTCGTTTTTCTTTATCGAATTCTATGGGAAACCGAGCTTTTAAAATGGCGACTAATAATGCCTCATAAAATGCTTTATGAGAGATGGTATAAGTCAACATTTCTTTGCGTTCAATAGTAATTTTTTGCTTGGCTACTTTTTTTGCTTTTACTATTTTTTGACTTGGAAAAATACTCTTAGCTTGCTTTGGTAAGGTTTGAAAACTTTTCTCTTTATGCTGAATCCACATAGGAATCGCCTCCGTTTTTTGCAATTTATCATAAAGCAAAGTTGACCGTCTAATCAAGCGCAAGGTAGGCGTAATACTTACTTCGGTGTGAATATCTGCTAGGGGTTGTTTTTTAAGTCCTTCATATAAACCAAAGCCTTCGTATAAGGTAAAAACATCCGTTCTTTCTGACCACTCCTTTATTTCCATCAAGACATTTTGAGGAATGGGGGTATCCGATAATTCCGTCAGAAATTCCCCAATTTTAAAATTGGGGTTATCTACTAAATAATTTAAGACATACTGCTTTTCTAATTTTAAGATAATTTGACGGTCTTCTTTGACTATACTAGTTAATGGGTCTAACGAATTTAAGGTAGCAATTGGATATAAAGGCGCATCAATATAAATTTCAAAATTAGGCTGTATCGATACTTTAGCCGTAAAAGGTTTATTTTGTAAAACGTGAAAGAAAGTAGCATCCAATTTAAAAGCACTCAAGGTCCCCATTATTGGTTTTTTTCCCGTATACGGAACTTTACTCATTCCGATATTTACGTACCCTAAGGTATAAAGATAGCCCTCTATGAATCGTTCAATAAATCGACCTTCCACTTTCTCAAAACCTTTGGGGTCTTCATCTTTAATATGTATATCTTCCAATCTACCTCTACCTCTATACGGCCCGTCCGTTTCTACAAAGTTATAATACCGAGGATAAACTACTTTTTTCTTAGGTTCTCTCCAGCCAGCATTTTCTAATATCGTCACTTTTTTAGGTATCAAAAACCATGGATGTTTGTCTTTCATCAATTGAATCAAATCAGCCGTAGCATACCAAGTATTAGGCGCTAAAGTAGCTAAGACATCTAATAAAATAGCTTTACTTTTAGCGAAATTTAAAGTAGGTAAAACCCCTGTAGCGGAACCCCATCTCTCAAATCTGTCTAAAGAACTAAATGTTCCTCTGTCTATTAGTGGATTATTTCCTCCATCACTTTCTTTAAAATGTCGATATAAATATTTCTCCTGTTCAAGCGCCGATAAATTGAGGAAACGATGGAAATTAACTTCGTCAACCTCAATATAATTATCTTGAAAAGAAGGTCTTTGGCTGGAGTACCCCTGATATACTCCTTTCGTATCATATTCAATCCATCCGAATTTTAAAGCCATTTCATCTATAAAATCTATCCACCACAGTCCCATATCCTTATCATAATCATCCATTAATTCGGGGCGACCTAATTTTTTAGCAATGCGTTTATATTCACTTTTAGATAGATTATTTCCATAAACACTCCTTTTAATTTCATGGTCTAAACAATATTGGGTAAACCAAAAAAGGTCTCTGCGAATATCATATTCATTCGCCTTAATGTCTAAATGTTGAACGTCTATATTAGGAGTCATATCTTATTTCTTGGATTAATTTAAAGTCGATTTTTTCAAATTTTCGGCTACCCGTCTAAAGTTGGACACTCAAGTTTAGGACAGACAACGGAAAATCTATATTTTCCGACGCTTGGAGCAGCGAATATAGATTCGCTGTTGTCAAAAATGTCCAATCTTAGACGGGTAGCCAAATTTTCATTCCGAATAGCTATTGCTTCACCCGTTTAATTACATTTCCACTTTTAGCCACAATTCGTTCCACTAAATTTATCGCACCTATAGGGAAAGCTATAAATTCGTCGGATAATACAACGACTTGTTCTGCTTTTTGTAGTCCTTTTTCCACTAAAACCCTTAAACTCAAATCAGTTATTTTGGCAACCATTAATTGTCCATGAATAATTTCTTTGCCATATTTCTTTTGGAATGCTGTAAAAGCAGCTTGATAAGTTGGTGCATTTTCTTTTAACCAGGCTATCAACGGATTCGCCCAAATCTCTGGAGGTAAGGTAGAAATATGTACCAAATCAGGTTTTGCGGGAATAGTAATAGCCGAACTAGGAGTAAAAAAAGATAGTTGATTTAAGACACCCCAAATTGATAAAGGAATCGTCTTTGAATTAAAAATGAGCGTACCATCTTGCTGAAATTTTAAGTATTGCTTAAAATCAATAGATTCATTTGAGGCGCTTACTATACGATAATAAGCAACTCCCCCATTGCTTTGTTTCTCTAATATCCCTGCCTTCCAACCTGCTTCACACCATTCTTTTGGGTGATACCTTGGCTGATACTTGGTGTCAATGTTTAATTCTCCTCGCTTTTTCGGATCATCCCAAACGGCAAGCAGCGTTTTTATGGATTTTTCAGAAAACCATTGGTTAGGTGCTAACTGGTTCAAATGGTGAAGAACAAAATTTCCAAGCGTCTTGCCTTCCTCAAAATATTGGTTGGCTAAAATATAGGCGCCTGTGGTTAATCGCCAGTTACGAAGATTAAGTTGTGCAATCCCTGTCAAATCTAAAAACCCTTTATTCAAATATAATTTTTTATCCTTGAAAGCAAGACCACTCGAAAGTTGCTTAGGCCTAATTCGAATAGCTTCCATCATGTATTTCCGAATACCTTCATCTGTATGATTCCCATTGCCTGTTAAAATTTTCAAATTAGAAAAAGGGCTAGGCAAATATGCCGCAAAAGTAGCAGGAAACATAAATCGTTGACGTTCGGTCTTAGAATCTCCACCAAAAGACGCCTCGTATTTAACTAATAAGCCCTTTTGGACAAGGTTAGTTTGAACGGCTTTCAAAACAGCACCATACTGTTGCGTATAAGTCCCGCTCCTCCAATAATATTTTTGAGGCTTAGGCATTTCCTTATAAACCGCTTCAAAAACACTTACATCTACTATCCATTGGTTAAAAACTAAAATATGTAGGACTATAATTTCTCGTTCTGATAATTTTTTGATAAGGTCTGAAAGTCCTTCACTAGACAAGAAATACGTTTTGAATAAGTCAAAATTATCAAAGGCATTTTTGGGAAATTTTCTCGCCTTAATAATCTTGTTTTGGTCCCCAGCAGTTACTCCATTCTGGTACATTTCTTGAATCGCTTGTTCGGCTTCCGCTTGGGTATATTTGGTAATTTTACGCATCGTCTTTCTTTAGTATTAATAATCTCGCAAAATAAAGCACTTAAATTGAGGAAATCCAATTTTTCTTCTATGAAATAATAATAAATTTTTCACTTTCTTTCTCATAAATTTTATTCCCATATATTATACTTATATTTGGACAACATGCTTATCTTTCTATTTTAAATTTCGCTAACTATCAATTAATACAAAATTATAAATCATGAGAACCTCATTTAAAACTGTTGCCAAAGGCCTAGATTTCGACTCTTTTCCTATGAAATTATGGGCAAAAGCTAAAAAATATGGCATTTGGGACCCCGCTGCTATAGATTTTACCCAAGACAAAAAAGATTGGGACAACTTAAATCATTCAGAACAACTATTTATCGCTCGTGTTGTCACTCAATTTCAGGCAGGGGAAGAAGCGGTTACCTTAGATTTATTGCCTTTGATTATGGCAGTTGCCAAAGAAGGTAGAATAGAAGAAGAAATGTATCTCACTTCTTTTCTTTGGGAAGAAGCCAA
>JBGCFJ010000834.1:0-5221 GCA_045106885.1 Saprospiraceae bacterium | reverse complement strand
GATTCGGGATGAGCAAACACCGTTTGTGAACCGTTTACGGACAGGAGTGCTTATTTCTTAGTGAACCGCTTGCGGATGGGATGCTTAAAGTGGAAAAAGAGCCCATCATAAAGTGTCGATTATTTGGTTGTAGGTACTTATTAGTGCGACTATTCATATCCCAACAGATATTGTGACACTCATTGCTGAGTATTATTAATAAAACCGATTTTTTCGTTGTTCCTAATGCCTCAACGGATGTATTGATTTTAAAGAACTATTTTATTGAGGAGGTAATGAATAATTTGTAATACTGTTTAAAGTAGCATTATGAAACACTAAAACTAGGTGCTAGTTATATTCCATCAAACAAATTAAATCATTCCTCTTCATTAAGTGCATCTCAAAATGTCGCATTAAAATTAATAGAACATTAAAAGTAGCTTAGTCCTCTGGTCTGAGTAGGTATGCTAAGGCTACTCAGACCAGAGGTCTAAGGTACAAACGACAATTTGAGATGCGCCCGTATTTAGTTATAAATTCAACCAATAATTAATCTTCAACACCAATGTCCGATTCTTCGGGCCCCATTGCTCAATCGCATAATTGTCCGTATAAACTAAGAACAAATCAGACAATGGTTGAAACCGCCATTGAAGGCGACTATTCACATTGAAATTATCTCGTTGGGTATTGTATTGTAAAAAGGTCGTCCAAAATAAATCTCTATTGAAATTGAACTCGATTTGTGGACCAATCAACAATAAAGTTGTATTCCCAATATCACCATCAAAGGTTAATTCATTGGCTTCAAAAGCGACACCGAAATTACCCCAAGGTTGGCGGCGATAATTTAGTTCTGCCGTAATGTTCTTTCGTTTTCCGCTATAGAAGCCACCGAAACCACCACCGATTGAGTAATTGAAATTTTTTCGGTTATCCGACCTATAATCTATACCAAAAGTTTGCCATTCGTAGCCTTGGGCAGCCAATGGATTTTCAGTAAAAGTGAAAGGGAATAACAATTTTCGATAAACATTTTCTACCTCTACAGAAAAACGACTCGTATTGGCAAAAGCAATGCTATAATTACCACTTATCCGATAACTAAAATTGGAATCTGTTGCTCTATCCCAGTCACCGACATTAAATACACTAATCCTATGGGTGTTTATTTTGCTATTTTCTGGATAGATGGTATAACTTATACTAGAAAAAAGGTGGTCGTACCCAATTTTAATAACCTCATCGGTAACTGCATTGTATTGGTTTTGTTGTTGGATAAATCCCATTTCGTCAGAATAATTTTCACCAATGCCCGCTACATTCGCATAAAATCGAAAATTATCATTTCCAAATTGAGCAATGCCATGATAATACCCATTCTTATCAGATATCCCTTCACTATTGGACAAACTATAACCGACCGCAAACCGATCGTACCCATCTTTTGATTTATAATCGAATTCAAGCCCCATATTTCGAGTATAATCATTCGAGTCATAAGTTCCATCTGTATGCCCAATTCGATTGTGAAAAAATCCTTTCAAAACAGACCGTCCAAATAGTCGATGACTTACCGCTAAAGCACTATAATTATTACCCGGTTCGGCAGCAGATTTTGTCTGTAGATTCATTAATCCAACCCGTGTATCCTTCGTCAAGTTACCCGTAATCCGAGCGCCATAACTAATTGGAATAGCCGAACCATCATCCGTTAAGCCAATTTTTCTAGAAAAGAACGGACGCATAGGAAAGATACCAAAATCAGAAAAAATATCACTATTTTCGACAAAGAAAATCCGTTGTTCTGGAAATCGAATATTCACCGTTGTTAAGTTGGTAACTTGTCTATCCACATCTACTTGAGAAAAATCTGGATTAACGGTTACATCTAAATTCAAGCTACTCGTCAAAGCAATTTTAGCATCCAATCCTACATCAAAATTATTATCCGCAGGCGTACCAGCGGCTACATCTTTAGACGTAGAAGCAATTGTGTAAGGAATAAGCGCAATATTACTCTTGGTTTTCTTAGGAACTTCATCCCAAATAAGCGAAGCATTATAGCCTAAATCTGGACCAAAAAATTGTAGTGGAACAGGCGTCCAAGCATGAAAACTATTGGTTTCGGATATTCCTCTGTTAAACTGTACACCCCAAGTTTTACTATCTCCATACCTCAAGGACTTGAAAGGAATCGCCATTTCTATAGTAAAATAATCTTCGTATTCCTTCGTCTCACATTGCCATTTATTATTCCAAGCGGTATTAAATCCACTATTTCCACCGCCACTTCTAGTCCCCAAATCCCCTGATAATTGATTGTCGTATTGCACACCCGCAGAATTGGTCGCAAATCCATAACCTACTGTTCGTTCATTGCCAGGGTCAAAGGATAGCATAAAAACTTCCCCTCCCCAAAAAGACTGTCCATCTCGCTTCAGCGAAGGCACTAAATAAGGCTTCTCTCCGTGACAAACAACTGCTACATATATATTGCGGTCGTCATAAGTCATTCTAACTTCTGTTTGGTCTCTATCCTCGACCTGTTTGTCCGCTACTGGTGTGATGTAAAAGAAGTTCTTCGCATTCTGTGCCGTCTCCCATACTGCCTCGTCTATCACGCCATCAATTTTAATAGATTCGGATGTTCTTTTAATGTGGTATTGGTAATCGTCTCGGAAAGTATTGCCTGTTTGTTGGGCAAGAAGTTCGCTATTCCATGAACTTAAAATAGCGATTATAAAAACTAGAATATTTACTTTACACATATTTTTGCATTGAGATTGCAAAGATACGTTGATTGGGTAATATATGGGTGAATTTCTTCTATGTTATAAACTTGTTTATTTAAATTTATATCTCGCCAAAAATGCCTTTAAATAGTATATTTTGGCGAGGTATAATTTTATATTCTGCCAAAATGTATTATTTTTACCTAGTTTTGGCGAAATATAAATTAATACTATGCAATTATCAGGACGACAAAAAGAAATAAAATTACTACAAGGGCTATTAAAAAAGGCGCAACCAGAATTTGTAGCCATTTATGGGAGAAGAAGAGTGGGGAAGACTTTTCTGATAAGAGAGGTTTACAAAGAAAACATTGTTTTTGAATGTGCGGGTTTGCACCAAAAAGATTTTGGACAGCAATTAGAGAATTTTTGGTTAACCTTATTGGAATATAATAATGGCGTGAAGATTGATGCGATACCCAAAACGTGGTTACAAGCATTTGCCCAATTAAAAATTTATATCAAAGGTCTAAAAGGCAATCAGAAAAAAGTTATCTTTTTGGATGAAATTTCTTGGTTTGAGACTAATCGGTCAGGTTTTTTGGCCGCTTTAGACAATTTTTGGAATCAATTCTGTTCTAAACGAGCAGATATTATACTCGTTATTTGTGGCTCGGCAGCATCTTGGATTATCAAAAAAGTAATTAATAATCGAGGTGGGTTACATAATCGGATTACGACTCATTTAAAACTAGCACCGTTCACCTTAAAGGAAACCAAAGCTTTTTTAGCCTTGCATCAAGTACAGTTGACCTTAAAAGATATTGCTCAGTTGTATATGTGTGTAGGTGGTATTCCATTTTATTTAAAAGATGTAAAACCAGGTAAAAGTGTACCACAAATTTTAGATGATTTATTTTTTACGGAACAAGCGACGCTGCGTTATGAATTTACCAATCTCTATGCTGCTTTATTTAAAAATTATGAATTACATGAAATTATAGTAGCGGCACTATCTACTAAAAATAAAGGCTTGACCCGTTCGGAATTAATAAAAGCCACAAAAATTCCAAGTGGTGGTGGACTTTCAGATGTGATAAAAGAGTTGATAGAATGTGGTTTTGTCAAAATAATCTATCCTATTAATAAGAAAAAAGCAGCTGCACTTTATCGCTTAGTCGATGAATATACCATTTTTTATTTTAGATTTTTAGCAGAAAATAAAACCAATACAAGTTGGGGGAAAATGACCAATAAGCCCACCTATAAAATATGGTCAGGTTATGCTTTTGAAAATCTATGTATTAAGCACAGTCCCCAAATCAAGAAAGCCTTAGAAATCGGTGGAGTCATAACCAATGAATATTCGTGGATAAAAAAAGGCACTAAAATCACTAAAGGCACACAAATAGATTTCATCATCGACCGAGATGATAATTGTATGAATCTTTTAGAAATAAAGTACTATAATGCCGAGTTTGAAATAACAAAACAATATGCCGCTCAATTAAGAGAAAAAGTACAAGTCTTTAAAAATACTACGGCTACCAAAAAGAATATCTTTTTAACTATGCTCACCATTTATGGAACTAAAATAAATGACCATTATTTGGGGATTATTACCAATCAATTGATGATTGAGGATTTGTTTGTTTGAGGGTTTTCTTGAACTGATGTGTCGAGTCTCCAGACTCGATACGGCTATCTGGTCGTCTCCAGACGACCGAATTATCTACTACCTTATTACCTTCCCGTAAAAACATAAAAATCAGTAATACCCAAATCTATTATTTCGACTTCTAAAAGCCCACTACCATCTCTATAATTAGATGCGCTAGAATAAGGATAATGATGCGCTTCTTTCACCCATTTAGCCCGTACTGCATTCAAATGAATGTAATTGATTTTCTGGTTTATCCATTTAGGAGTAATGAGTGCTATCGGATGATTGTCTTGAATCCAAATTTGATGGTGCCGATTGTTCGCTTTTGTTCTGGCATTATAACCAAAGACGAGCAACATCCAATCTCGTCTACTTTCGTTTTCTGTTTGAATGGTTTTTAGAATTTGGTTGGCGGTAAATTTTTTGAAATCTGCCATAATGCGAGATAAACCAATGCTTCCCTCTTTCGCTCGACAAATTAGATGGATATGATTGGACATGATAGTAAACGCATGTACGACCAAACCTTTTTGTTGTTGACAAAAATCTAAGCTTTCAATAATGATGTCTCGATAAACAGGTCTAGTGAATACATCGACCCAATCAACAATGGTTAATGTAAGGTAGTAAAGACCGTTTTGGTTGTGAATTTTGTAGCCTGCCATTTGGTGTCGTTTGCTCATTTAAAACGGGAAGATAATGTTTTTTTGATTTATTAGGGAGTGTTTTTGCTATTTTTTGATTTTTGGGTACGGTCGTCAGGAGACGACGAGATAGCGATTTCTAGTCTGGAGACTAGAAATATCGGAAACTTGCTAAATATTAGGGAGGAGATATGGGT
>JBGCFJ010000833.1:0-4223 GCA_045106885.1 Saprospiraceae bacterium | reverse complement strand
CCCTCTGGATGCTAATTTATCTATATTAGGTGTTTTCGCATTGGGATGTCCTTTTAAGCATCCTAACCAATTATTTAAATCATCAACGGCGATGAATAAGACATTGGGAGGTGATGCCTTTTCTGATTTATTGGTCTTATTATTTTTTGTACAAGAGGCACAATAGAAAATCAGTAGGACTAATATTAAGTAGCTATAATTTTTCATTTTTCCTTTTCCTTTTCCTTTTCCTTTTCCATAAAAAATAAATATAGTCTACGCTGTAAATTTTACTATCCTGTACTATTAGGTAACAGGACAGCAAAGGATGCCAATTTTTTTGTGCCTTTTTAATTTTGTCTAATCTTAGAGCTTTTTGATGTCACCTATTTTGACAAAAGTGATTTTCCAACAGAAATTTTGGTAAAGAAAGGAGGAATATCATGCTCTACTTTGTTCCAATTTTTAGCACTTTAAAAAAATATAACAACAGCTCAATTCATAATATGAAAATAGGAATCCCGAAAGAAGGTAATGATAATAGAGTAGCAATGGTACCTGTCACCATGAAAAAAATAAAGTCTGAAGACGTAATTTTTTTGGTGGAAAAAGGTGCAGGAGAGAAAGCTAGTTTACCTGATGCTACTTATACTGATTTGGCAACCGTTACCGACCGAGCAACAATTTTCAAAGACGCTGATATTATTTTAACGGTCAATCCCCTACCTGAAACAGAATTATCTATTATAGAAAAAGGCACTTTACTCATTTCCATGTTTGCGCCTTACTTTGATGATAGCATTACAGAAAAATTAAAAGACCACGGATTGCAAGGCGTTAGTATGGATATGATTCCTCGAACCAGCCTAGCTCAATCGATGGATATTTTATCTTCTATGGCCGCCATTGCTGGTTATAAAGCAGTACTAACAGCAGCTAGTTATCTACCAAGATATTTTCCCATGATGATTACCGCAGCAGGAAGTATTAGACCTGCCAAAGTCCTAATTTTAGGAGCAGGAGTGGCAGGACTACAAGCTATTGCTACTGCTCGACGTTTGGGGGCAATGGTAGAAGCTTTTGATGTTAGAAAAGCCGCCAAAGAAGAAGTGGAAAGTCTGGGAGCAAAATTTGTGGAAGTAGAAGGAGCTGCAGACGATTCTACTGCTGGTGGATACGCAGTAGCGCAAAGTGAAGAATTTATAAAAAAACAACAAGCAGAAGTACAAAATAGAGCCGCAAAAGCAGATGTGATAATTACTACTGCACAGGTGCGTGGTCGAAAAGCGCCCATCTTATTGTCTAAGGAAACAGTAGATAAAATGAAAACGGGTTCAGTAGTAATAGATTTGGCATCTTCTACAGGTGGTAATTGTGAATTGTCAAAAGACAATGAAATAGTTATACACAATGGAATTAATATTATAGGCAATTCTGCGCTAGCTTCCGATATGCCGCAAGATGCTAGTACTTTATTCAGTAATAATATCCTCAATTTCTTAAAGCTCATTATCAAAGATGGAGCAATAGTATTGGACAAGGAAAATGAAATTATAAAATCTGCTCTGATTACAGGATAACCTTTTTTCTAAGTTACTTAGCATTAAATAAATTCAGCAATAAATGGAAGAAATATTACACTTTATAGATAGCAATTTAATCATGATTTACCTTTTGGTATTCACGATTATTTTAGGATTTGAAGTAATTTCAAAAGTACCTACTGTATTGCATACGCCCTTAATGTCTGGAGCAAATGCGATTAGTGGCGTGGTCATCATTGGTGCTATTTTGTTAATCAGAAATGCCGCAGCTAATGATTATTTAAGCTTGGGTTTAGGAACATTAGGTGTTATTCTTGGCATGGTTAACGTGGTTGGAGGCTATGCCGTAACTGACAGGATGCTAGAAATGTTCAAAAAGAAAAAGCGGTAAAGATAGTAGTTCATTAAATACACTATAAATCTCCAAAAATAAACAACGATACATGTTAGGTTCAATTGTAAACATTGCTTACCTCGTCGGTGCCAGCTCATTTGTATGGGGGCTACGACAATTAAGCACCCCAGATACGGCTCGAAAAGGAAATTTATTAGCAGCCTTTGGTATGGGTATTGCCATTGTGGCGACCATGATTTTACCTATGGCTGGTGCGCCCAATAATTATGCGTGGATTCTTGGTGGCATGATTGTAGGTAGCATGATTGGTTTTTTTGCAGCCAAAAAAGTGCAGATGACGGCAATGCCTCAAATGGTCTCCATTTTCAACGGGCTTGGAGGCGCTTGTGCGGTTGTTTTGGCAATGACTGAATTACTCCATTATTACGACGGCACGTCCAAGATGGATGGAGGACAACTCTTTATAGTCTTAACAACTCTACTAATCGGAGCCATAGCTTTTACAGGTAGTATGTTAGCCTTTGCGAAATTACAAGGTTTAATCTGGGATAGTCAAGTCACCTTACCCAAACACAATATTGTAAATTATCTATTACTAGCTGCTACTATCGGTATGACTGCTTATGTCTTCCTTGGAGGGGTAGAAGTAGGAATAAGTATGGCTATTGGGTTAATGATATTGGCATTGGTTTATGGTTTCTCTTTTGTTGCACCAATTGGTGGTGCAGATATGCCTGTGGTTATTTCCTTACTGAATTCCTTTACAGGACTTTCTGCTGCCGCAGCTGGTTTGATCTATAATAATAATATCATGTTGGTTGGAGGTCTTTTGGTTGGAGCAGCAGGAGTAATTTTGACCGTATTGATGTGTGAGGCAATGAATCGGTCTCTTTTTAATGTACTAATTGGTGGTTTCGGAGGTGGTGCAGTTGCCGCCCAAGGAGCAGACGGAGACCAAGTAGCTAAGACCGTAACTATCAATGATGCTGCCATTCAATTATTTTATTCTCAATCCGTTATGGTGGTTCCAGGTTATGGATTAGCAGTAGCCCAAGCCCAGAAGACCGTCAAAGAATTAGATGACTTATTAACCGCCAATGGGGTGGATGTAAAATATGCCATTCACCCAGTAGCAGGTCGGATGCCAGGGCACATGAATGTTTTATTGGCAGAAGCAGATGTCCCCTACCCTAAGTTATTGGATTTAGAGGATGCCAATGCCGCTATTCCAAATACGGATATGGTCGTTATTATTGGTGCCAACGACGTGGTAAATCCTGCTGCTTTAGATGAACCTAGTAGCCCTATTTATGGTATGCCTGTTTTAAATGTCTGGAAAGCAAAGCACGTAATTGTGATGAAACGTAGTATGAGTCCAGGGTATGCGGGTATTCAAAATCAATTATTCTTTCATGATAAAAATAAAATGTTGTTTGGAGATGCGAAGAAGAGTTTGCAGGCTTTGGTGAGTGAGATAAAGACATTGTAATAAATAATCAAAATCATGGATGACAACACATCTAAATTAATTTCAATAATTAAAGATTTTGGAAATAGTGATAAAGAAATACTCTCATTTATGAAAATTGAAATTTTTGAAAAATACCAACTCGATGGAAGATTAATTGATGATAATAGGAATGAGTTTGTTGTTGATGAAAAAAACAGAAAAAAAATCCTTGAAGTAATGAGGAAGGCAAATCTTGCATATTCCATATATATAGACCATCCTTATAATGTAATATTTACAAAATAAGAGTAAACTAATTTTCAAGAATTGGTAATTAAAAGAATTTTCCTTTTCCAAATAGTATTGGACTAGATTAAGTATCCATTATCCTTCCCAATTGCTCCACCATTTCTATTGACCCACCATAAAAAGGAGTTCGCTCGTGAATTTCCTTAGGTTCTTTATCAAGAATAGCTATTTGGCCATCAGTCGCCTTACCACCGGCCTGTTCAATCAGAAAAGCCATTGGATTACATTCGTATAAAAGTCGCAGTTTACCATTAGGTGCTTTTTGAGAATCAGGATATAGATAAATCCCTCCCTTTAAAAAATTTCGATGCAAGTCAGCAATCATAGAACCGATGTATCGTCCAGTATATGGACGATTAGTAACCGTATCAATGTCTTTGCAATAATCTACATAGGATTTCATGGTATCTGAAAAATAAGCGTAATTTCCTTCATTCACACTATAAATATCCCCTGTTTTAGGAATGGTCATATTTGGATGAGATAAGTAAAAAACACCAACAGTAGGGTCAAGCGTAAAACCATTTACCCCATTTCCAGTTGAAAAAACGAGCATAGTGGAAGAGCCAAATATGACATAACCCGC
>JBGCFJ010000832.1:0-8053 GCA_045106885.1 Saprospiraceae bacterium | reverse complement strand
CGCAACCTCTATACTGCTCGCCTCTGGCGAGCGTTTTAGGTACTAATACTCGCCAGAGGCGAGCTAATATAGGTTGCGGACTGCAAGTCCTCACCAGCCTGATTCGAAAATTAATAGAACCAATCACCCCTGCCTAACCTGGCAAAGCCAGTACCATAGAAGTCAGAAGTCAGATTTAGTACTCGTCATAAGTCTGACTTCTGACAGAAAATTTCAATTTTCGGTCGGACGGCTATCCACCTAGCGTTGTAAAATATTCAAACGATTGTAGTAGTATAATGATTGTTTAAAGCATTGATTATTAAGTTATTATGATAAAATTTGTAGTAGTTGTTGTAGTAACACTAAATTATGTTTACAACCTTAGGTGGGTAGCTGGTCGGACTTCTGACTTCTTGATAATCAAAACTTTAAATACAACTCTTGCCAAAGCCTGCCCCGAAAGTCGGGACTTGTGCAGAAAATAACTTAAAAGGAATTAATATAGTATATCGGAAAAGTAGACCGTAAGGAAAATATTGGTTACATTTATTTAGGGTGTTCGTTGGAATTTGAAAATTGTGAAAGGTGTTCTAAGTAATAACTTGCGGTAACTCCAGTACTGCTCTTAAATGCTTTTTGAAAGGCTGATTTAGATTTGAATCCTGCTTTTTTATAAAGTGCTTCTATGGTAAATTGTTGATGTTGACCTTGTTTAAAAAATTGTATGACTGCTTTAATTCTATGCTCATTAATAAATGTACTAAAATTTTTTCCGAATCCCTCATTGATTGTTTGAGAAACATAACTTGTATTAGAAGACAACTGGTCGGCAAATTTTTTTAACGTTAAATCAGGAGAAAGAAATACTTTTTCATCTTCTATCGCATGCTTAATCTTTTCTTTTAATGCTTCATCTATTGTTTTCTCAGGGATTGAACTGTCGTTCTTAGCTTTTTCTGCTATAATTTTTACTGAAGATAACGCACTATTTTTCCTCAGTATAAAATTATAAGCCTCTTTTAATTCTTTGGTCTTTTCATAGAAAGAAATACCAAACCAAATAGATAAAACTGTTATCAAAAAAATACCACTTAGAAATATTCTTTGCATATTGATAGTTGCTTGATTTAATGCTTTTTCTTTTGCTAAAAGCTGTAATTCTTGGTTGATATTTCTAAGTTTCTCCTTTTCTTCTAATTTTACTAGATTTCTGGAAATGGCAATTTGGTTAATTGACGCTTGTTCTAAAGAAGCTTGTTCTAACCAATGGATAGCTTGTTCATAATCATTGGCTGTCTTGGCAATTTTACTCTTAAATTGATAAAATAGTACTTTATAATCACCTACGAATTGATGACTAATTAACCAATTATCAATTGTATGAGCATAGGATTCAGCCTTCACTAATTGATTTTTTTCTAACTGAATTAATCCCATTCGTAGTAAGGGAATTCCTTGATTTATAAAAGTTTGATGCTCATCCATTAAATCTAACGTTTTTTGAAGGTATTTTTCTGCTAAATCATATTGTTTTAAGGTGTAATAATCGGTTCCTAAGTTATTATGGTTGACTATGAGAATTTCTGCATAATTGATGTTTTTTGCTAATAATTGTAATTTGTAATTAATACTTTTTTCTATGTCTCCTAAATCTGACCAACACAAAGCTATGTTACCATAAAGGTAGCTACTTAATAATTCTGCTATTTCTGGATGTACTAGCGGAATTAAGTCTTTCCCTTTATTAAAATGTTCTAGGGCTAATTGAGCGTCTCTATTAAAATAATGGATTAATAAACCTATTTGGTTATGAGCAATAGCTTGCCCTGTAGGAAAGTCAATAGCAGTAGCTATTTCCAATGCTTTATAAGCAAAACTTAGCCCTTCTTTTTCTTGGGTATATTTTGAATAACCTGCAAAGGTGATATAAGCAAAAGGAACTAATTTTTTTTCATTTAGTGTTTTAGATGGAATGCCCTCAAGTAACTTTATTACTTCAAGTGCTGCATCTGATGCCTCTTTGTGCTTGCCATTTATTGAATTAACCTCTGCTTGTGTCATTAAAAGCGTTGCGCTTTTATTACGATAATCATCTGACCATAAGGATTTTGCAATTTCGAGTTGTTCAGCGACTTGATGAGGTGCGATACTACTTATTTTATAAATGTAAAGATACCAGTTGAGCGCCCTGAGATTTGGGTCTTTATTGCTCCTGATATTATGGATAGTCAATTCATTTTTGTCAGTATTCAATGAATCTACTTGAAAGTCAAAGGCACTAGCAATAAATAGTAGGAAAATAAGTAAGGCAAATTTACTCATCACAAGTAAGGAAAGTGCTTTCGGAAAGCGCCAAATAATTTTTTGAAAGACAATCGAATGTCTTTTGTGGGTGTTTTGTGATTTCATTTATAAAATAAATAGGGCTACCCGTCTAAGCTTGGACATTGTCGACAACAGCGAATCTATATTCGCTGCTCCAAGCGTCGGAAAATATAGTTTTTCCGTTGTCTACTTTAAACTTGAGTGTCCAACTTTAAACGGGTAGCCTTATTTTCAAAAGAGCTAAATATCAAGTTTTTAGTCATAGACCATAAAGAGTCAACGATTGCAGTTTGTTGATTGATTATTTGTGGATGATTATTACCCAAACGTTTTACATGTAATATCCAATTTACAGCTCTTTCATTTGGGTTAACAATCGCCTTTATTTCATTTACGCTTAATAAGGTTTTATAGGAAGTAGCATAAATTGTTTGAGAAAAAATGAATAAAAATAAAAGGAAGAATTTTTGAAAAAAGGCATAAGATACCCGCAACAATAGTGAGAACAATTGTGTGTTTGTTACTATATTTAGTAGGGAAAACGGTATCAACGCTTTAATTTTCTATGGATTAAACAATAAATACTCTAATCATTCACCAATAGGTCCTAATTCTACACCTTCAGAATACGCCACTTTTACTCCATTGTCACTAAATGCTTTTTTGATACGCCCCAAAGTGTCATAAGTCGCATTCCAATAATTATCTGGATTAATAAAAGGGCGAATCGCTAATACGACATTATGACTATCGTAACTTTCGATTCCTACTTCAGGTGCTGGGTCATTGACTATGTTAGGAACTTCTTTTAAAGCTTCTAAAATAATTTTTTTAACTCTTGGAAAACTTTCTTCGTAAGGCATTGTCACATTCAACTCTAATCGAATATGCCCTTTGGTAGAAAAATTTGTAATGACATTATCCGTCACTTGTCCATTAGGCACAATTAGCGTTTTGCCACCAGGACTTACTAAAGTCGTATTAAATATTTGAATGCCTTCCACTTTTCCAAATTGCTCGGCTACTTGTACCCAATCGCCAACTTTATACGGGCGAAAGAAAACAATGGTGATACCAGAGGCAAAATTACCTAAGAATCCCTGTAATGCTAATCCTACCGCAAATCCTGCTGCTGCTACTAATGCAACTAGAGACGTTGCATCAAATCCTAATCGACCTGCTGCTAATAGCAGTACGACTATTTTCAACACAATATCTAAGAAAGAAGAGAAAAAAGAAGTGATTTCTTGCGGAACGCCTGTTTTGCTCAAAGCTACAGCCGCTATTTTGTTGATTTTTTTAATGACCCAAAAACCTATGATTAATATAGCGATGGCTATTAAGACACTTGGTAAAAAGGTAACTACAGCATCTAAAGCCATTTGAGAATACCTTTCTATATTTCCTATTGCTTCTGTACTATTCATTTTAATTCTTTTATTAATAATTTATTTTAGTTATTGATTTCTGTACGCTAGTGGTTCAAAATATAAACCCTCCCTAGGCTTTGATAATTTCAGAAACAAAGCACTAATTTTTAAAATGTAGGCGTATAGCTACCAGTCTTTTATTAGTGGGTTAAATGAAATCACTTAGGATTGTTGTTTTTCAAGTTGCAAGATAAAACTCTTCTTCCTATAAAATTTCTTTCTTAGTGTTTTTTTTTACTCTAGAATGCGCTGGACGGTCTAAGGGAACTAGATTTTTTGGGTAATTAAACTGTAGATGATTTTATGTTAGGGGCGGTTGGTCTATTTTCTACCAACGGATGAATGAAGGCAGCGGATTTGACGAACAAGATAAATATTTAACTATTTTTTAATATCAATTTTTCACTTGACGCGCTAAAAATAATATTAATTTTCTATTTGCTATGGAATTGGTTATTTTTGAAATAATTTTCAACTCTAGACATATTTTGTGATTACTTTGAAGTATAATAAAATTAGATAGGAAATAATTTTTTATGGGATTTTTCAAGAAACCATACTTTTAAACCCATACTCATTTATTTACGACTACCTTATGTTTGAATTTTTACTAAACCATAATAATACAGATAATCCTACTGCTTTAGGTATTTTGATTACGGTTTTATGCGCTTTTTTCTTATCTTCTCTTATTGTATTGACTTATGAGTTGACGACTAAAGCTATTCATCGGCCTGTACATTTTTTGCAAGCTATGGTACTTATTTCTATTGTTGCCGCAACAGTTATGCAGGCAATAGGAGATTCTTTGGCGAGAGGATTGGGTATGATGGGGGCTTTGGCCATTATACGATTTAGAACCGTTTTGGACAATCCAAGGAATATGTCCTTTATGTTTGCTGCTTTGGCAACGGGTATTGCTTGTGGTGTTTTTGGATTTACGATTGCGTTTATCGGGACGATTGGCTTTTGTCTAGCAGCAGTTATTTTGCGATTTTCCCCTTTAGCGAATACAGATGAATTGACAGGGACGTTAAAACTAGATATTCCTATTAATAGTGGACTAGAAGAGAAAATAGAACATATTTTACAAGATTATTGTGAAAAAACCGTTTTACAACAAATTCGTTTTTTAAACCTCAGAAAAACGGGAAAAATAAAAGATGTAGCAGGGAATGTGATTGAAGAAATGGAATTAGAAAACCTTAAAGAATTGAATTATTTGGTTCGATTAAAAAAGGATAAAAGTATGATGCGTTTTGCGGATGACTTAGAAAAATTACCTGATTTAAGAGACTTACGCCTAAAATTTGGCAAAGAATCTGTGAAGTTATAAAATAGGGTTGGCCGTCATTGTATGTGATTAGTTAACAATTTAATTAAATAGGGAAAGGATGACGTATGTCGGATGAATATATTGAAGAACCTACTGCTAAGTATGGACAGACCGTTTACCGTTTACCATTTACCGTTAAAAAATGAGATATTTTAATATTTTTTACCTTTTTGTAGTCCTGACTGGTTTATTCCTATGGAAGATGAATAGCTCTATGTATCAGACAGTGATTACCTTTTATGGATTTGCAGAAAATAAGGAGACAGAAATTAATTTCAACTATTCGGTTGCGGTTGACCAAATTCACATTAGCCCAGGACAGATGGTTAAGGCGGGAGAACCATTATTGGCGATGCATCGAATCCAATCTAAAGAAACTTTAGTCGACCAACCTTTCAGAATTCAAGAGTTAAGGGCAAAAGAACAATCCTGGAAAACAGAGAAAGAAGGAGATATTAAATTGATTCGCACTAAAAAACGCTTGAAATTAGAACAAATTGCAGCAGATATTAAACGGTTGCAGGAAGAGAAAAAGATGCAAGCTGCCTTGTTTGATAATTTAAAAAGTGTCAAGAATAGTCAACCAAATTATGCTATAGTCGATGCAAAAATTGTGGCGTTACAAAAAGAAAGAGGGCTAACTATTGAGACTTTTGACCAAGAAGTAAATAATACTAAGCAAGAGATTAATGTCGGAGCAAGCCCCTATCGAGCAGAAATTAAGCGATTAATGGCAGAACAAGCTTTTGATGTAGCCAATAAAACAATCGATATCCAATTAGAAGCACCTACGGATGGCGTTATTGGAAATATTTATTGTAAAGAGGCGGAGCATATCCCATCCTACAAAACCTTAATTTCTTTTTATGAACCTAATCCATCTTTGGTCAAAGGATTTGTTCAAGAGGATTTGATATTACATGTTGCCCTGCAAGATTCTTTTTTAATTCGCTCTACTAAAGATGCAACGACTTTTTGTTATGGCGTTGTTACAGGTTTAGGGTCGAGAGTGGTAGAAATACCAGAACGACTTCGAAAAATCCCTGATTACAAGACTTACGGGCGAGAGATTTTGGTCCGTATTCCAAAAGAAAATAATTTCCTACAGAAAGAAAAAGTTATTTTAGAATTTATTAATCAACCTGAAGGAATTTCTGCGGAAACTAAACGTAAGCCAATCGTTGATTTAAAAGTTAAAGAATAATAGATAAGTACCTCAGCAAAAATATTCGACCCTTTTTGAGGATAATGAGTCAATAAGTTTAATGAGTTAATGAGAATATCATTCTGCCTAGAATTCTTTATTTTTCTCATTTATCTTATGACCTCATCTACTCATTACCCTCTTTTAGATAGTCAGATTGAAAATTAATAATCACGTGTCGGACACCTCCAAAGGTGTCCGACACGTTCGACTACCCGTTGATCAGTTTTTTAGCTGACGCTCTATTCTAAAGTATCGTTTAATTTAGTACAAGTACTTAGTGCCCTACAAGAAATTGCAAAATAATTTATCTAATAACTCTTAACAGTATAGATGCTTGATTCTAATAGTCGTTTTTTCCTACTGATACTTAGCCTATGGTGTATCTCCTCTTTTGGAGTATTGGCCCAAACGACGCTTAATATTCAAACTTATATTCAGGAGCGAGTTCAACAACTAGATAATATCCCAAATCATAATTATAGTGATAATAAATTTGAAGCTGGTTGGGTAGATGGTATGGATATTCGGACAGAAACGGATGAATTCAAATTTAATCGACAACGATATCTTTTTAGAGTCTCTCCTAGTACCCCTAAAATTCGGGCGGCACAAACTAATTTACATCAATTAAATCTTGAAAAGGCGGATTTGCAACAGACGCTCCTAAAAAAAGATTTTATTGAAATTGCTTATGACGAGGTACTTACTTTTTATGAAGCTTTCAGAAAATTGAAAATCAAAGAAGACTTGTTGATTATTCTAGAAGATAAAGAACAAGTTTGGCGAAAATTGAGCCTTACCACCAATAAAATCCCTACAGACTGGATAAAAGTTCAACAGGAGATAGCTCAGTTAGAAATTGATATTTTTAAAGAAAAGACCTTATTGGAATCTTGGCAAAGGGAGGGCGTCTGGTTAAATTGGGAAAATTTATTACCTGTAGACAGTATTTTGGAGAAAATTGATTTATCAAACAGTAAGCGCTTTCAGTTACAAGCTCGTGAATATGATGTGGATAATTTAATCATTGAAAGAGAAGAAGCTTTAGAACAAGCAGAACAAAAAAAATTATTAGACTTTGTCCAAATTGAATATAATGGTCCACACACTGATAATTTGAAAGAGAAAGTTGCTTTGACTGCTGGTTTTCGATTGCCTTTTTCTTCTAGTAGGAAATTAAAAATGGAAGAAATTGCTATTGAAAAAGAAATCCTTCAACAAGAAAGAATGGTGGAGAAAAAATTAAGTCTATACAAAGAGAAAAAAAGAAAACAACAATTAGAGTTGTTGATAGGAGAGTGGTCTTATGCTAAAAATAAATTCGCTCAACAAGGGCAGGAAATGCTAAACTTTGCTGAGAATGCACAAAATACAACCAATAATACTTTATTATTTTTATTGCTTCAAAAGGAAATAAATATAGAAAGGGCTTTAGATATTTTAAAACTGGAAATAGCTATTTACCAAAGCTATATTGATTACTTGACCTTTACAGAAGAATTATACTTGCCTGTTTTCCATCAATTTTTGAGTAAACTTAAACTATGAATTTACATTTACTAAGAAGTAGCCACTTCTTTGTCTTTTTTGTGCTATCGAGTACTTTTCTTTCCGCTCAATCATCAATTAGTCTTTCGGCTAAATATCCAAAAAATTCTAAAGTTTTATACAAGACTATTGCATTGAATGATGCGATAGGGAAGGTGATAGTAAATATTGATAAAAACCAACATTTTCAATATGATTACTGGGAAGGAGATGCTATTTTAGTTG
>JBGCFJ010000831.1:0-7789 GCA_045106885.1 Saprospiraceae bacterium | reverse complement strand
CTTGCTAAAAGAAAAAATAACCTCGTCAGTTCTGGTAGGTTATTTATTGCCTCGCCCCTTAATTCATAATTTCCCCATTTGAACCATCCATCTGATAGTTTATTTTCTTTTTGCGGTTCTTCAAATCCAAGATTGAATTTTTGATTTGTTTGAGCTTCGCCAGCCATAAGACTGAGTACTAAAAGGAGTGTTAGTATTTGCTTCATTGCACTTTTATTTTTATAATTATTAGGTTTATCCTTAAAGCATAGTGCTTCCAAAAATCCAAGTTCTATCTATTTACAAAATATTTTTTAGTGCCGAAGCTACGCTCCTTTGGAAAAAAGAGCTAAAAATGGCACTTCTACAGACGGTGTCGGAGCGATGCTCCTTTAAAATACCCAAAGAGCATCGCTCTGACCCTGTCTGTAGCAGAATAGTATTAAAATGCTCAAAAGGAGCGTAGCTTCGACCCTATTTCACATTTTTATTCTGTAGGTAATTAGTAGAATTCTACGTTCTGGAAACACTTTCCGTACGATTTATTTAAGAGTGGGAAAATAAGAAAAGAACTATAATTAAAAAAACGAAGGAACTACGGTAAAATTGTTGGACAATAAAAATGAGATAAACGTTAACAAAAAAAGCCACCCCGATTCCTCGAAGCAGCTTTTATATCTTTTTTGTAAAAACACTTAATCCAATAAATTAAGCATTCTCTGGTCGCAAACTACGTACCGTTCTACCTGCTCTCCACATTTCAGATTCTCTTAATTCTTCCAATTCTGCCTCTAATTTCACACGGTAATCTTCCTTACTGTTAGAATCAATAGATAATTGTGCTTCGTTTCCAGTAGCAACGCTATCATATAATTCTTCAAAAACTGGACGAGTCGCATCTCTGAATTTTTTCCACCAATCTAAAGCACCTCTTTGTGCAGTTGTAGAACAGTTGGCATACATCCAATCCATTCCGTTTTCTGCTACTAATGGGTATAAAGACTGTGTTGCTTCTTCCACTGTTTCGTTGAATGCCTCAGAAGGAGAGTGCCCTCTAGAACGCAACAAATCGTATTGAGCGGCGAATAACCCTTGAATAGCACCCATTAAAGTACCTCTTTCTCCAGTTAAATCACTAAAAACTTCTCTTTTGAAAGTTGTTTCAAATAAGTAACCTGAACCAACACCGATACCCAAAGCAACCACTCTATCAAAAGCGTTACCCGTAGCATCTTGGAAAATAGCATAACTAGAGTTCAAGCCTCTACCCGCTACGAATAATCTTCTTAAACTAGTTCCAGAACCTTTTGGTGCCACCAAAATAACATCTACATCCTTTGGAGGAATGATGCCTGTTCTTTCTTTATAAGTTACGGCAAAACCATGAGAGAAGTATAAAGCCTTCCCTGGCGTTAAATGTTTCTTGATGGTTGGCCACAATGCAATCTGCGCTGCGTCAGACAATAAATATTGGATGATGGTCGCTTTTTCACAAGCTTCCTCAATTTCGAATAATGTTTCGCCAGGAACCCATCCATCATTTACTGCTTTATCCCAAGATTTAGATGGTTTTCTTTGCCCAACGATGACATTAAAACCGTTATCTCGAAGATTCATTGATTGTCCTGGGCCCTGTACGCCGTAGCCAATAATTGCAATGGTTTCTTCTTTAAGCACTTCTCTTGCTTTTTCTACTGGAAACTCATCTCTGGTTACTACGTTTTCTACTGTTCCGCCAAAATCTAATTTAGCCATGATTATTAATTTTCAATTTAAAAAATGCCCATTGGAAAGTGGAAGGAATGGCAAAAAAGAATCAGAATTTTAGGTGTTATTTCTATTCAAATGCCTGTTTTATCCTTGTTTTTCCTAATTCTCCGATGGGTTTTTTGATTTTATAAATACGGTTTTACTTGATTTTATTAAAAGTAGCTGCAAAGAAAAGGAGTTTTTGCTAATTCACCTACTCTCAGTAGATATTTTGTGCTAAATGCTGTTTAAATCTACGATGTCCAACGGGTTTTACAATTTATAATTTTCAATTTTTAAGTTAAAATTTTCAAAAGGGACATTAATTTAGATTGTCTACTTTCAAAATGGAGCCTTTTAAATTGAAAATCCTATAATAATTGATTCAGGGTATTTCTTCTAATCATAATTCCCATTATATTTGCCTTAATAGTTTTAGAAGACCTATCATATAGAACCTACTTTATGACTTTTAGAGGGAACTTTTGTTCTTGCTAGAAAGTTGTGGGACAGATGATAGGTCTTTTGTATTTGTATCAATTGGCACTACATCGTCAATAAGTAATAAATACAGACAATAAAATATACTTGCTAACGAAAATCGATTAACTTTTTTAATCGTGGACCGTATACCGTTAATCTCCGATTTATATCGGAGTCAATTGTATATTGTCAAAAAAAACAGAAGATTATGCCCATTATTTCACGTAGAGGAAAAGACGCTTACACTTCCCCGATTAGACATTTAGGCCCTTACGCAGATGCTGCCAAGGCCAAGGGAAAACATGTGTATCACTTAAATATTGGAAATCCAGATATTAATACGCCACCTTTGGCCTTAGAAGCCGTGAGAAATGCCGCCGAGAAAATTGTGCCTTATAGTCCTTCAAAAGGCTTTACTTCTTATAGAAAAAAATTAGTTAATTATTACGCCAAGTTCGGAGCAGACTTATCCTACGAAGATATTATTATTACGAATGGCGCTTCGGAAGGTATTTTATTTTCGATGTTTTCTTGTTTAGATGCAGGAGATGAAGTGATTATCCCAGAACCATTTTATGCCATTTATAATGCCTTCTGTTATGTCTCTGGTGTAAAAATTGTAACGATTACTTCTACTATTGAAAATGGATACGCCTTACCTTCTGCCAAAGAATTTGAGGCTTGCATTACACCAAGAACGAAGGCTATTTTTATTTGTAATCCAAATAATCCGACGGGTTGCGTTTATACAAAAGAAGAATTAGCTCAACTTGGAGAAATTGTCAAAAAGAATGATTTATTTTTCTTTGTAGACGAGGTATACCGTGAATTCTCTTATGAAGATAATTTCTATTCCGTCTTGAATTTTAGGGATTTAGAAGACCATGTAGTGGTGATTGATTCTGTATCTAAGCGGTTTTCTGCTTGTGGGGCTAGGGTAGGGGCTTTGGTTTCCAAAAATCCAAATATCTTAGAGAATGTTAATAAATACGCCGAATTTAGATTAAGCCCACCGCATTTTGGGCAAGTTTTAGCCGAGGCAACTTTAGATGTAAGTGAAAATTATATTAATGAAGTGAAACTAGAATACGTCAAAAGGCGAGATGTAATTTATAATCGCTTAGCAAATATGGATGATGTAATTTGTAAAAAGCCAAAAGGCGCTTTTTATATTTTAGCTAAAATCCCAATTGACGATTCCGTCAAATTTTGTAAATGGCTACTAACCGATTTTGAATATAAGAAATCGACGGTCATGTTAGCACCTGCCAGCGGTTTTTATGCCACTCCAGGAAAAGGCAAGCAAGAAGTTCGATTAGCCTATGTACTAAATAGTGAAATTATAGAAAAAGCAATGGATTGTTTAGAAGTTGCTTTAAAAGAATATCCAGGACGGACACCGACAGAGAAGGTGGCTACTAATGGGGTTTTGAAGCACTAGTAATTTTCAATTTTCAATTTTCAATTTTCAAAATGCTCACTTTGAAAATTGAAAATTGAAAATTGAAAATTATTAAAGCTTCCGAATCACTACATCTCCATGATGGGTATTAAATAAAAATTCTTCTCCACCAGCGCCAATTTTTCCATACATCCAGCCACCAATTTTGATTTGTCTGCGACCATTAGCAGTTGTTTTATTCTCTGTGACGGTCTTTAAATCCAAATCAAAATCCGTATAAATATCTCCTTTTGCGGTTTTTATTTTGGTATTACATTTCACGGAAGCGGGCAAAGTAATATCCACATCGCCATGATAAGTGCTAAAAGCCATAGGCACATCTGGTACAATCGAAACAAAAGTTGCTCTAATTTCCCCATGATGCGTATCTGCTATTACGGAGCCACCTACTTTTTCTAAACCAATTTCCCCATGATGGGTCGTTATTTCTAATTCTCCAACTACATTTTTTACATAGACATCTCCGTTGTGGTGGGCTTTTAATTTTAAAGCAAATTTTTGAGGGACTTTAATCAATAAATCTGACCGTCGATTATGACTACCTTTAACCAATACCTGATTATCGGCTTCCGTAATTTCTAAATCAATGTAATTATTAGAAATCTTTTTAAGTCCTTTTTTAGAATTTTTATGGTCGCTATCATTGTTTCCCCAGTCCCAATTCCAATCGTTATTGTTTCTTTTCGCTGTTCCTTTTTCAATGAACTGTACTTCTACTTCTTGCCCATTATACCCTTCTACTTGAATCGACCCGTTGTGTAAATCGACAAATAATTTTCCTGATTGATTGGGATTGCTTAATGGAATATTATAGGTTTCTAAGACTTTGTCTTGTGCAATAATTGAGTTTAATGGTAAACTGCCTATTAGTGCAAAAAAGATTATTTTTATAAATGATTTCATAATATATTTTTTTAACGTATTGGCGAATTCATTCGCCGCGATTTTTTTATTTTAATAAAGGCGAATGAAAGCTTAAAGAGATTATACTAAAATTTGACTAACTGCTAAACTGACAACCAACAACCGACAACCGACAACTAACCTCATTTCAATAAATAAATACTACCGTGATAAGTTTCAAAATTCAGCTTTGGACCTCCGCTACCAATGCTAATTCTAGTACCACTGTCTATTTTATATTTTGTTCCTTTATTACTCGCTTTTAAACTGACAGGCATAGCAACCGATTGATAATCAAAATCTGTAAAAAATTGCCCATGCCTGGTTTTTAATGCTACGTCTGCTGATAAATTAGACGGAAAAGTAAGGCTAATATTGCCATGATGCGTATCAAAATCAGCATCTCTAGTAGGTGCTTTGGTTAAGCTGACTTCTATATGCCCATGATGCGTATGCGCTTGTACATTCCCACCAATTTTATCTAGATAAATACTGCCATGGTGATTTTGTGCTAACACATCCGCATTCATATTTTGGACGGTCAATTTTTCTCTGTGGGTACTAATATATAAAGGTGTTTGCTTAGGTATGGCTAATTCAATGGTAAAAATAACTTTTGCCTTATGAAAAACATGTTTTTGACTACCCCAATTACCTTGAAAAATTGACGTATACTGTGCCCTCCCTTCCTCATTGATTTCTAGTTTATAATCTGGATGTTGCACATAAAACATTAATTCGCCTTCTAAATTAACACTATCTAGAAATATAGCTGTCTTAGCGGCTTCTAGTTTTTGAGTACTGGCAGACTTAATGGTTCGTTTGACTTTTAAGGTCGCTCGGTTTCCTGTTGTTCCTGTAACTTTTATTTGCCCATCTTTATTATGCAAACGCAATAAATTGATTTGGCTAACATCAAAGGTAAAGGATTTTTCGTCCGAGAAGGATTGGGCATGGATACACATAAGGGTGACTGCCCAAAGTAAGATACTTAGGTTTAACTTTTTCATCGTAAAATTTTAAATAGTGGGTGAATTTGGAAGTAACTTAGGGCTGACTGAGAATGGATAATTTCATGTCTTCCACCTCCAAGGTGTCTGATATGTAAATCATAGATTCCTAATTTTCAATTGATGGACTTTAACGTATCAGATAATTTGGAATTATCAGATACGTGCATCAGTCTCGTAAGCTACTTTATAATAAAACTTCTAAAGATTCTTCCAATTGCATTTTGACATTTAGTTCTAAATCACCTGATTCTAGTAATTCTTTCCAAGCACCGCTGGAACGTCTTTCTTCTAATTGAACCATAACTTCTGCCAATTCTAACTGAACAATAGGGGAAGTTTGTTTAGGAATCGCTTTGATTAAAATTTCCATGACATCTGGGTCATCAGAAAAATAAACTAAACTTTCAATCGCACTTAAGCGCACGTTAATATTGGGGTCATTACATAATGCCTTATTTAATGCCATTAATATCTTAGCATTGGGGTTTTCCATTTGTCGAACTAATTGAATGTCCTTCATTCTGCCAGCAACAGATTGCTGTAAATTTACTTGGAAACGGGTGTCTTTCCGTTGACTAGTTTGCATCTGTTGAACTTGTTGAGCCAAGGCATCAATTTGTGCTTGTTGCTGGTTGGGAGTAAAAAATTGCCCTGCAAAAAAACCGAAAAGGAATAAACCTAGACCCATTGCCCAGCCCAATTGAGGTTGGGCGGATAAATTCCAATTTTTTACCCATTGCCAAAATCCATTTTGATTGGTGGAGGCTACTTTATTTTGAGCGGAATAATCATTGAGTTTCCTGTAAAAATCAGTACTCATGGCAGCACTAGGAGCAGGTGTTTCGACAGTTGCTAAGTCCTTCCAAAGCTGATAGTTAGCGTTTAATTCTGCTACGCAATTTGGATGTTGCTGAACCAAGTTATCAAAATTGTTTTGATTAAAATCATCCGCCTCCATCTGACTTAAAAGTAAATCAATCACCTCAGAGCAGTTATTTGAATGTATCTTATCGTTATCCATGTTGAAAATTTTAAATTGAAAATTACCCCTACTGCCACGCTTCCATAATCGTTCGCATTTCTAATAAACCTCGTTGAATCCTAGATTTTACGGCGCTTTCTTTACAGCCAGCAATTTCTGCAATTTCTCTGTACTTCATTCCTTGAAATCGACTTAAAATAATGGCTTCCTTTTTTTCGGGAGACAATTGATTTAAAGCCCTTTCTAACAACTGTTTTTGTTCTGATTTTTCTAAGGATTCACTTGGACTATGTACCGCATATTTCATACTATCCATTTCCTTGATTTCATAAGATTGCCGTAAAGGGTCTTTTTTTCTAAAATCATTGATTTGTACATTTCGAGCAATCGTAAATAACCAATAAACAAACTTACTTTTACCAGCAAACTGATGGCAATTTTTTAGAATTTTAAAGAAGACAGTATGCACTAAATCTTCACTCTTACTGGCATCACTAGTGCAGCGATAAAAGTAGGCATACAAGTCCTTATGATAGCGCTCATAGAGCAGCCCCATTCGACTATGGTCGCCTTCTTGTACTTTTTTTATCAGGTGTTCATCACTGAGTGTATCCAAGAATGTTGATGTTGTGACAATCTGCTTTGTTTTGCCTATTCCTTGGAATAGCGAAGAGATTGTAGGGTTTTTCAAAGCAATCTTTTTATTTGACAGAGGGCTTAAAAAACACATCCCTAACGACCGCTCATTTTTTTACTAAATAGTTAATTTAGAGCGTCAGCTAATAAACTGATATTTTTTAGAGGTCAGAAGTCAGCAGCAGTTCCCAATTTGGGAAATAACGAATCCCGAACGGGATTAAACATGAATAACCCTGTATGAAATGCAGGGAGATGGTGATAAACTCTGTCAAATCCACAACTCTGAAGGAGTTGAACGTGAACTTTCGTGTTCAACTCTTTCAGAGTTGTGGATTTTGTACCTGTAAACTCGAATTCACCGCATTTCATCCCGATTAAAATACGGGACAAGTTACGGTGCTATTCATGTTCAATCACTTCGTGATTTTTTAAATTGGGAACTGCTGAGAAGTCAGATTAAACATAGACAGCCAACTGAATGTCAGAAATTTACATTTATTCAATCTGACTGCTGACAGTTTATGTAATAAACGGTCTGACTGCTCACTTCTTTCTAGGTATCAATTTTCTTTCTGATTA